>CALMNS010000696.1:0-1269 GCA_937871635.1 uncultured Solirubrobacter sp. | reverse complement strand
GGGTCCCGCGGGGCCCGACGAGGACCCGGGGCGGCCGCTCGTCGAGTCCGTCTGGATCGAGCCGTACCCGGACCAGCCGCTGATGCTCGAGGACGGCCTGATCGCCCCCGAGGCCCGGTACGAGTGGCGCGAGAGCGTCGAGCTCGCGTTCATCGCCGCCGTCCAGCACCTCCCGGCCACCCAGCGGGCGGTGCTCCTGATGCGCGAGGTGCTCGGGTTCTCGGCCCGCGAGGTGGCCGACGCGCTCGAGACGAGCGTCCCCTCGGTCAACTCGGCGCTCCAGCGCGCCCGCAAGGCCGTCGAGGAGCGGGTCCCCGCCGAGAGCCAGCAGGCGACGCTGCGGGCCCTGGGCGACGACGGGACGCGCAGGCTCGTCGACGGCTACATGACGGCGATGGCGGCGGGCGACGTCCCCAAGGTCGTCTCCATGCTCACCGAGGAGGCGTCGTGGTCGATGCCCCCGCTGGCGACCTGGTGGACGGGTCAGGAGGCGATCGGCCGCTGGCTCGCCCGCTCCCCGCTCAACGGCAGCTGGGAGTGGCGTCACGTGCCCACCCGGGCCAGCGGCCAGCTCGGCGTCGGGACCTACACCTGGCACCCCGAGGCCGGCGCCTTCCTGCCGTTCAGCATCGACGTGCTGACCGTCGCCGGCGACCGGATCGCGGGGGTCACGTCGTTCATCGCCCGGTCGCCGGGCGAGTCGCCGGAGGCGATCATCGAGTACCCGGACCGGCCGTACTCCGGGACGATGATCGAGCGCTTCGGGCTGCCGCCGCGGCTCGAGCGATGAGTTCGCGCCGCTCGCCCCGTCTCTAGCCCCATGCAACCAGAAGACCCCAAGCGCTGGATCGCGCTCTACGTGCTCTGCCTCGGCATGCTGATGATCGTTCTCGACGCCACCGTGGTCAACGTGGCCCTTCCGGCGATCCAGGACGACCTCGACTTCTCGACCGCCAGCCTCGCCTGGGTGGTCAACGCCTACCTGATCGCCTTCGGGGGTCTCCTCCTGCTGGCCGGCCGGCTCGGCGACCTGATCGGGCGGCGGACCGTCTTCCTGGCCGGGCTCGCGGTGTTCAGCGTCGCCTCGCTGCTGTGCGGGCTGGCGCAGAGCCAGGCGGTGCTGGTCGCGGCGCGGTTCCTGCAGGGCGCCGGAGGGGCCATGACCTCGGCGGTCATCCTCGGGATGATCGTCACTATGTTCCCCGACCCGCGGGAGCAGGCCAAGGCGATCGGGGCCTTCGCCTTCGTGGCCTCGGCGGGCGGCGCGAT
>CALMNS010000695.1 GCA_937871635.1 uncultured Solirubrobacter sp. | reverse complement strand
GGCGTCCTCGGTCGCGGCGAACGGGGCGGCCGCCGGGGCCGCCGCGGCACGGGGCTCGGGCTCGGACCCGCAGCCTGCCGCGAGGACGAGCGCGAGCGCGAGCGGAGCCCAGCGGCGCATCGGCTCAGCCCGCGGCGGCCAGCATGGGCTTGAGCTGCGCCCGCGCGTGGTCGAGGCCGACCCGGTCGAGGACCTCGTCGGCCAGCGCGAGGTAGTCCGCCCCGAGGTCGGGCCGGTGGTCGAGGATCGAGATGGCCCGCTCGGCCGACTCCGCGTAGGCGATCGAGGAGCGGATGACCGTCTCGAAGACCTTGTCGCCGAAGTGCTCCTTGAGCGAGGCGAGGGCCTCGCGCGAGTGGGTGGTGCGGAGGTCGGCGATGTTGAGCACGACCCCGAGCCACTCGAGGTCGTCGTTGTAGTACTCCTTGGCCTGCCCGACGACCTCGAGGGCGCCCTCGACGCCCTGCATCGCGAAGTACTGCGCTTCGGAGGAGATCAGCGCCCAGTCGGCCGCCACGAGCCCGTTGATGGTCAGCAGCCCGAGCGCCGGCGGGCAGTCGATGAGGATGACCTCGTAGCTCTTGCGCGCGCCCTTGAGCGCCTTGCGCAGGACGAGCTCGCGGCCCATCTTCCCGCTCAGCGAGCGCTCGGCCTCGGCCAGGATCGGCGTGGCGGGCACCACGCCGTCCCCGTGGACGGCGTCCTTGAGCTTCGCGTCCCCCGCCAGGACGTCGGCCATCGTGGGGGAGGCGTCAGACGGCACGTCGAAGTAGTCCGACAGGTTGCCCTGCGGGTCGAGGTCGAGGACCAGGACCTCGAGCCCGATGCGCCGCAGCACGTCGGCGAGCGTGCGCACCGCCGTCGTCTTCCCCGTCCCGCCCTTGAGCGAGAGCACCGCGATCGTCTCGGCCATCGCGGCCGCAGCCTACTCGGGGTGGCGGGCGGTCAGCCCGCGGGCGCGGCCGCCGCGGCAGGGGCGGCGCCGACCGTGGCCGTGTCGACGAAGAAGAGCGAGTGGCGGCCGATGGTGATCTCGTCGCCGTCCTGCAGCGGGCTCGACTTGATCCGCTCGCCGTTGACGAAGACGCCGTTGAGCGAGCGGTCGTCGAGCACCCGCACGCCCTCCGGGCCCGCCTGGACGAGCGCGTGGCGGCGCGAGACGGTCGCGTCGTCGAAGCGGATCTCCGCCGAGAGCGAGCGGCCGATGCGCGTCTGCTCGCCCGCGAGCGGCACCATGAGCTGGTTCCCCGACTCCTCGTAGGCCAGGAACCGCCCGGGTTGGGCGAGCCCGGCGCGGCGCTCGCCGACCCAGTCGGGTCGGCCCTGGCCGGGCTGGGTCTCCTGCGGCGCCGTCACGGGAACGGCGTCCGCTCCGGCGACCGGCAACGTGCCAGTATGAGCGTCAGACGCTTGGAGTCGATCCACGCTCAAGAGGGTAGTCGACCCCCTCCTGCGAAGGGGGTCGAGATCACGTGGCGAACACATCGCCAATGCCGTTCCTCGCCCGACCGCCGCTCATCGAGTCGCTGCTCGTCCGCCGGAGCATCGTCGAGCTCGAGGCCCGTCGCCATACCTGCGAGCACTGCCACCGCACGCCGCTGGTCGGCGAGCGGATCTACCGGTACGCCGACGACCGGCTCGTGTGCGAACTCTGCCGGCCCCTGCGCCGCGAGACCCCCGCCCGCTCGGAGCTCGTGATGCCGGCCGAGCACGCGGGGACGATCCGCCTGGGGCGGATCTAGCGACGTTAGAGTCCTCCCGCCTTGGATCCCGTCACCGTCGCCATCACGATCAACCGCCCGCGCGAGGAGGTCTTCGACTACCTCGCCGACATCGCGAACCACCCGGAGTTCTCCGACCACTACCTGCAGCACTGGCACCTGACCCGGACGGACTCCTGGGGCCAGGGCGCGGGGGCGCGCTACCGGATCAAGCGCCGCAACCGCTTCGCGTGGGGGGAGACCACCTTCGTCGAGGTCGAGCCTCCCTACCGGATCGTCGGCGTCGGGCGCGGCGGCAAGTTCAACCGCAACCGCAGCTTCTGCACCTGGACGCTCACCCCGGCGCCGGGCGGCACCCGCGTCGAGTTCACCTCCGAGACCGAGCCGAAGCTCCTCTCGGACCGGCTGGCCGAGTTCGGCTACCGCGGCTGGTTCAAGCGCCAGGCGGGCAAGGCCCTGCGGCGCCTGCGGGAGATCCTCGAGGAGGACGGCGAGCGGGGGCCGCGCGCGACCGTCGCCGGGCTGTAGTGGCCTCGCGATCCCTATAGTGGCCGCCCCCGGATGCGCCTCTCCTCCGCACTGATCCTGCTCGCCGCGCTGGCCGCCCTCGGCCTGGCCGGCTGCGGCAACAAGATGGACACGCGCACGCTCGGCGAGACCGAGGGCGTCTACGTCGACGTCGCCGACCTGACCTACCAGGTCCAGATCTCGCGGATCCTCAACCCGAACGACGCCGAGGACCGCGCCTACCTGCGCGGCCTGCCCCCGGGCGAGCGGCTCGAGCGGGGCGAGACCTGGTTCGGCATCTTCATGCGGGTCTCCAACGAGAAGGAGGAGACGCTCAAGCCCGCGAGCTCCTTCCGCATCGTCGACACGCAGGAGAACGAGTACGAGCCGATCGAGCTCGACCCGGAGGCCAACCCCTTCGCCTACCAGCCCTCCCCGCTGCGCGGCGGCGAGACCTACCCGAACTCCGAGTCGGTGGCCTACGCCAACAACATCCAGGGCGCGCTCGTGCTCTTCAAGGTCGACTTCCGCTCGCTGCAGAACCGGCCGCTTGAGCTGCTGATCGACGGACCGCTGCCGCCGCCGCTGCGCGAGTCGGCCGTCGTCGACCTCGACGTCTAGGACGCTCGCGATCCGGGCGCTCAGCGCCTGAGCGCCGCCCGCAGGACGACCTTCGCCGCCGGGGCCGCCGTCTCGCCCCCGGCGCCCTGGCCCACCAGCAGCACGGCCACGGCCACCCGCGGGCGCGAGGCGGGGGCGTAGGCGGTGAACCAGGCGTCCGTGTCCGCGGCGTCGGACGTGGCCTCGGTCCCCGGGGCCACGTCCTCCCCGGTGGCGGGGGCGTCCTGGGTCGTGTCGCGCAGCTCGGCGGTGCCCGTCTTGCCCGCGACGGCCACCCCGTCGATGGCGGCGGCCGACCCCGTCC
>CALMNS010000694.1 GCA_937871635.1 uncultured Solirubrobacter sp. | reverse complement strand
CTGCTCTTCTGCGCCGGCCTCGCCGCCGCCCACGCAGGCGAGCTCGAGGCCGGCACCGCCCAGGTCGCGCGGGCCGCCGGGATCCACCCGGGCTGGCGGACCCTGCTCGAGCGGCTCAGCCCGGAGCTCGCGCCCTCAGGGGAGGCCGTCCGCCGCCGGCTGGGGTGGTGAAGGGCCTACCGCTCGCCCGGCATCTTCGCCGGGTTCATCGAGACGGGAATCGCGAGGTCCAGCGCGGTCCGGATGATGCGGTTCTGCTCCACGGTGTGGGCGGCCGGGTAGCCCTCGCCCGGTGAGGCCCGCTCGGGCCGGCCGACGTAGCCGAACTCGAGGGAGTCGGGGAGGATGTGCATCAGCCGCGGGGACATGTGCGCGCGCGCGCCCATGTTGCGCGGCTCCTCCTGAGCCCAGACGACCTCGCGCAGGTTCGGGTAGCGCGCGATCTCCTCGGCGATCTGGTGCTGCGGGAAGGGGTAGAGCAGCTCGACGCGGGAGATCGCCACGCGCTCGTTGCCCTCGCGGGTGGCGTGGCCCTTGAGGTCGTAGTAGATCTTCCCCGTGCAGAGGACGAGGCGGGTGACCTTCTCCTCGTCGACCCGCGGCTCGGCCAGCACGGGGTAGAAGCGCGAGTCGGCCAGGTGCTCGATCCGCGAGGTCGCCTGCGGCAGGCGCAGCAGGGACTTCGGCGTCATGAGCACGAGCGGGCGCTGCTTGGCGACCCGCGCCTGACGGCGAAGCAGATGGAAGTACTGGGCCGGCGTGGTGCAGTTGGCGACGCGGATGTTGCCCTCGGCGGCCAGGGTGAGGAACCGCTCGAGGCGCCCGGAGGAGTGCTCGGGCCCCGAGCCCTCGTAGCCGTGCGGCAGGAGCATGGTCAGCCGCGAGGACTGGCCCCACTTCGACAGCGCGCTGACGATGAACTGGTCGATGATGACCTGCGCGGCGTTCACGAAGTCGCCGAACTGCGCCTCCCACAGCACGAGCGCGTCGGGCGCCTCCTGCGAGTAGCCGTACTCGAAGCCGAGGCACGCGATCTCCGACAGCGGGGAGTTGTGCAGCTCCATCGGCGCGAGCGCGCCCGGCAGGTTCTGGATCGGGGAGACGCGCTGCCCCGTCTTGTGGTCGTGCAGGACGAGGTGGCGCTGGGAGAACGTCCCGCGCTCGGAGTCCTGCCCCGTCAGGCGCACGGGGGTGCCGTCGCTGAGCAGCGACGCGAACGCCAGCGCCTCGGCGTGGGCCCAGTCGATGCCCCCGTCGGGGCCCAGCGCGTCGCGGCGCTTCTCGAGCTGGCGCCCGAGCTTGGGGTGGACGCTGAAGCCCTCGGGGAACTGGAGGAGCTCCTCGTTGAGCGTGTGCAGGCGCTCGGCGGACACCGCGGTCCGGACCTCGGGCGAGGCGGTGCGGTCGAGCTCGTAGCCGCCCGTCGGCTGGTCGGCGCCGTGGTGGGCGGCGAGCTGCTCCTTGAGCTCGGCGTGGCGGCTCGAGAGCTCGTCCCACAGCGATTGGGCCATCGCGTCGGACGCCTCGCGGGCGATGACGCCCTGCTCGATGAGCTTCTCGGCGTAGACCTCGCGCACCGGCGTCTTGCCCTTGATCATGGCCGCCATCTCGGGCTGCGTGTAGGCGGGCTCGTCGGCCTCGTTGTGGCCGAAGCGCCGGTAGCCGATCAGGTCGATGAGGACGTCGTGGCCGAACTCCTGGCGGAACGCGAAGGCGAGGCGGACGGCGGAGATGCAGGCGGCGACGTCGTCGGCGTTGACGTGGATGATCGGGACGTCGAAGCCCTTGGCGAGGTCCGACGCCCAGCGGGTCGAGCGCGACTCGTCCGGGTCGGTGGTGAAGCCGACCTGGTTGTTCTGGATGAGGTGCAGCGTCCCGCCGACCTTGTAGCCCTCGAGGGCCTGGAGGTTGAAGGTCTCCGCCACGACGCCCTGACCCGGGAAGGCCGCGTCGCCGTGGATGACGACCGGCATCGCGGCGTCCGTGTCGAGATGGGCGTGCGGGCCCTGGCGCGTCGTCTGCACGGCGCGGGTGGCGCCCTCGACCACCGGGCCGACGTACTCGAGGTGGGACGGGTTCGACTCCAGGCGGACGTTGATCTGCCGGTCGGAGTCGCGGAGCTGGTAGGAGCCCTGGGCGCCGTGGTGGTACTTGACGTCGCCCGTGCCGCCCTGCGGGATGGTGGTCACCGCCTCGATGTCCGAGGCGCCCTCGAACTCGCGGAAGATCGTCTCGTACGGGCGTCCGAGGTTGTGGGCGAGGACGTTGAGCCGGCCGCGGTGGGCCATGCCGATCACGATCTCGCGGGCCCCCTGGGCGGCGGCGAGCTGGATCGTCTCGTCGAGCATCGGCACGGTGACGTCGAGCCCCTCGATCGAGAACTGCTTCTGGCCCAGGTAGGCCTTGTGCATGAAGCGCTCGAGCGAGTCGACCTTGGTGAGCCGGCCCAGGAGCCAGGTGGCCTCGTCGTTGGTGAGGGGCTGGCGGTACTCGCCGCTCTCGATCGCCCGCCGCAGCCAGGTCCGCTGGCGGTGGGAGGAGATGTGCTCGATCTCGTAGGCGATCGTGCCGCAGTAGGTCTCGCGCAGGTGGGGCAGCGCGTCGGCGAGCGTGGCGCCCGGGACGTGGGTGCGCAGGATCTTCGCCGGGATCCTGGCCATCAGCTCCGGCGTCAGGCCGACGGACTCGGGGTCGAGCGCCGGGTCGCCCTCGGGCTCTGATCCGAGGGGATCGAGCTTGGCGGCGAGGTGGCCGTGGGTGCGGTGGGCCTTGACCAGCGAGACGGCGGCCTGCAC
>CALMNS010000693.1 GCA_937871635.1 uncultured Solirubrobacter sp. | reverse complement strand
GTGCGTAGGGGAGCTCGGTGGCCCCGAGGTCGATGCAGTCGCCGCTCAGCACCCGGACGGGTTCGCCCGGGTCGGCCCGCGCGCGGCGGGCCAGCTCAGAGACGAGCCGGCTCTTGCCGACCCCCGACTCACCGGCGACGAAGGCGAAGGACGGCCGCCCGGCCGCCGCGTCGGCGAGCGCGTCGCCGAGGGCGGCCAGTTCGGCGTCCCGGCCCACGAGCCGGGTCGACGTCATCCGCGTGCTCATGCGCCAAGTATCGCGCCGCGCGGAGGTCGGCGAGATGGACGGCGCGCGGATCGACCGAATCGTCCGGTGGACGCGGGGTGGGGACGAGGTGGAGTGAGGGATCGACATGCACGGTGGCACCTCCGACGGGGGGGAGAGGGCTCGGAGGCCATGCTCCTCCGCGCCGCGGCCGCGCACATCGGGCAGGTGGTGCCGGTTCCCGGACGTGACCCCTTAGCCCCGCGGGGGAGGGGCCTTATAGCCTGCGTCGCGTGCTCCGCTCGCGCGCCCTCGCTCCCAGCGCGATCGGCATCGTGGTCCTCGCCGCGGTCCTGTGGTTCCTGCGGCCCTTCTTCCACGGCATCGCGATGTTCCTGTGGACGTCGCCGCTCGTGTGGTTCCCGCCGCTCCTGGTCATGCTCGCCGGCGCCGCCCTGGCCGCCCGCGGCCGTCGGCGGATCACGGTGGAGAACATCGTCGCCCCCCGCCGCGGCTCCCCCGCCCTGCTCGGGGCGGGCATCGTCGCCGTCGTGCTGTTCCTGCTGCTCGGGGTGGCCAACGGGCCGCTGAGCGCGCGCGCCCTCTACACGGACACGCGGTTCGCCGAGGTCGACAGGCTGCCCAGCGGCGCCACCGTCCGGCTCGTACCCAAGGAGGTGGCGGTCCAGGTCGCCTCGAGCGGCTTCAACTCCCCGACGGAGTACCTGACGAACTTCTCCATCGTCCGCACGCCGGAGGGGCTGCGCTGGACCGCCCTGCGCACGCCCGACGGCCTGATCCGCACGTTCACGAAGGCGAGCCAGGGGATCGTGACCCTCGACGCCGGCTTGACCCGCCGCAGCGTCGAGCAGGTCGACTCAGAGCTCCGGGTGGCGCCCGGCCTGCGGCTCACGGACAACCTGCGCTGGCGCCTGCTCAAGAAGCGCTACTTCGTGGAGCTCGGCGAGGAGGTCGGGATCGAGTACCCCGACGGCCGCGCCCGCATCATCGTGCCCTACATCGAGTACGAGGGCTGGCTCGTGCGCCGGCCGAAGCTCGGCGGGGTCTTCATTGTCTCGCCCGACGGCTCGATCGAGGACCTCGAGCCGGCCGAGGCCCGCCGGCGCCCGGAGATCCGCGCGTCGGGGCGGCTCTTCCCTGAGCGCCTCGCGCGCCGCATCCAGGACTCCTACGCCTACAAGCGCGGGATCTGGAACAAGCTCTTCGTCCACGAGGAGCAGACCCAGATCACCGACACGGAGGTCAACGCCCAGCCCTACCTGATCGACTTCGGCGGGCGCGGGGCGCGCTGGGTCACGGTGGCCGAGCCCTACGGCCGGGCCTTCGCGGCCAGCGCCGTCTTCATGACGGACACGCTGACCGGGCGGACCGAGGTCTATCGCGTCCCGCGCGGGCAGTCGCTCTCGGGCAACCGGCGGGCGCTCGACACCGTGCGCTCCATCGCCATCAACGGCGTCACCTTCGCCAACCAGGGCGAGGGGCCGGGCGGCGGACGGTTCCGGGCGGTCGAGCCGCGGCCCGTCTTCGTCGACGAGCGGCTCGTCTACCTCGTCTCGGTGATCCCGCAGTCGGCGAACTCCGTCTCGAAGACGGTGATCGTCGACGCGGAGCAGAACAAGCAGGTCGCGATCTTCGACAACGACACGGACCCCGAGGCCGAGCGCAAGACGGTCGAGTACCTGCAGACCGGAGACGTGCCGGGCGACGAGCCGGCCACCACCACGGCGCAGGCGGACGCCGAGGGCGAGGCGACCCCGACGCCGACCCCCGACGCCGGGGGCGGCGGAGGCGGCGGGAGCACCGCCGACCGCCTCGACGAGCTCATCGAGCGCCAGCGCGAGATCCTGCGCGACACCCAGGCGCTGCGCGAGCGCCTCGAGCCCTAGGAGTCCTAGGCCGGCGCCAGCTCGACCGGGATGCCGCACAGCACGGCGTTCCCGGAGAGCGGGTCGAGCGTGGCGGTGTCGGCCAGCCGATTGGAGTTCGCCCCCGCGTGCGCCGCCGCGACGCCGAGCCGCGCCCCCGGCGCGTCGTGCCCCCAGCCGTGGGGGATGGAGACCACCCCCGGCCGGATGGAGTCCGTCGCCTCCACGGGCAGCTCGACCGCCCCGCGCGCCGTCCACACCCGCGCGCGCTCGCCGTCGGTGAGGCCGTGGCGGGCGGCGTCGTCGGGATGGACCTGCAGGGTGCACTGCTCGCGCCCGCGGACCAGCAGCGGGAGGTTGTGCATCCAGGAGTTGTTCGAGCGCAGCAGGCGGCGGCCGATCAGCACCATGCCGCCGTTGGGCACCGCGTCGAGCGTGGCGGCCAGCCGCGGGACGTCGGCGAGGAGCTCGGGCGGGGCGAGCCGCACGCGCCCGTCGTCCCACGGGAGCAGGCCGGGCAGGCGCGGCTCGAGCGGGCCGAGGT
>CALMNS010000692.1 GCA_937871635.1 uncultured Solirubrobacter sp. | reverse complement strand
TCGCGTCGATCCCGGCCCGCCGGACGGCGTCGCGGAGCGGGTCGAGGAGCAGGTCCCCGGCCTGCGCGAGCTCGCCGCCGACGATCACGAGCTCCGGCGCGAGGAGGTTGCACGCGCCGGCCACGGCGATCCCGAGCGTCCGTCCGGCGTCGCCGATCACGAGCCGGCACCCGTGGTCGCCGGCTCGGGCGAGCTCGAGCACCCGCTGCAGGGTGAGCGACGAGCCGTGGCGGGGGCGCAGGAGGGCGACGATGGCCTCGGCGCCGGTCAGCGCCTCGACGCAGCCGCGGTTGCCGCAGCGGCACACGGGGCCGGACCCGTCGACCGTGACGTGCCCGAGCTCGCCGGCCGTCCCTCCGGCGCCGCGGTAGAGGCGGCCGCCGAGCATGAGCCCGGCGCCCACCCCGGCCCCCGCCTTGACGTAGAGCACGTCGCTGTGGCCCCGGCCGGCGCCCCAGACGCTCTCGGCGAGCGCGCCGAGGTTCGCGTCGTTCTCGAGCTGGACGTCGAGCCCGAGCTCGGACCGCATCAGCGCGCCGGGCTCGATGCCGATCCAGGCCGGCAGGATGGCCGAGGGGCCGATGGCCCCGCCCGCGGTGGGCAGGGGTCCCGGGATGCCCATCCCGACCCCCGCCACCCGGTCGGGCGCCAGGCCGACCTGCTCGAGGAGGGCCCGGACGAGCCGGCCGGCCAGCGCGATCCCCTCGTGGGCGGCGTGGTCGGTGTCGAGCGGCTCCTTGACCTCGGCCAGGACGGTGTGGGCCAGGTCGGCGACGGCGACGCGCACGTGGTCGTGGTCGAAGTCGATCCCGACCGCGATCCCGGCCGCCCGGTCGAGCGAGAGCGCCGTCCCGCGACCCCCCGCCTCGCCGCCCTTGAGCCAGCCGCCGTCGCGCAGCTCGCGGGCGATGCTCGAGATCGTCGCCGGCGAGAGCCCGGAGGCGCGCGCGAGCTCCGCCTGGGTCATCGGGCCGCGGGTGCGCAGCAGCCGCAGGATGCGATCCCGGTTGACGGCGCGCAGGCCG
Source organism: uncultured Solirubrobacter sp. (assembly GCA_937871635.1). Lineage (GTDB taxonomy): Bacteria > Actinomycetota > Thermoleophilia > Solirubrobacterales > Solirubrobacteraceae > JACCYI01. The sequence continues at coordinate 2,920 of CALMNS010000692.1, read as the reverse complement.
GTGGGCGAACCGGGAGACGTTCGGGAGTTGAACACGTCTGACGACATCATCCCACCTTGACGTTCAGTCGTCGAAGGGGCATGCTCCCCGCCAACCACGTCGGGAGGAGAACCGATGAGCAGTGTCCCACGCCGCGCGCCGGTCGCGTTGGCACTCTTCGCCGCCCTGGCGGCTGCTGTGGTCCTGGCCCTGGTCGGCGGCGGCGCCCGCGCGGCGGCCCAGGCCGGGAGCGACGACCCGAGCGGGTCCGAGCAGCGAATACAGGCGCTGCTGGCCGACATGTCGCTGCGCGAGAAGGTCGGGCAGATGGGGCAGATCAACCTCACCTCGCTCCAGGGCTCCCTCGACACGCCGTGGGACCGCGGGCCGCTCAATCAGGAGCGCCTCAAGGAGGTTCTCGACACGAACCAGATCGGCTCGCTGCTCTCGGGCGGCGGCGCGTGGCCGTCCGGCGGCAACGACGCCCGCGCGTGGGCGGAGGAGATCAACGCGCTGCAGCGCTACGCGATCGAGCACCAGAAGCACCGGATCCCGCTGCTCTACGGGGTCGACGCGGTGCACGGCCACAACAACCTCTCCAACGCGATCGAGTTCCCGCACCAGATCGGCATCGGCGCGAGCTTCAACCCGGCGCTCGCCGGGCGGCTCGGCCAGCGCACGAGCGAGGCCGTCCGCGCCACCGGCATCCACTGGAACTTCGCCCCCGTGCTCGACACGGAGCGCGACCTTCGCTGGGGGCGCTCCTACGAGCCCTTCAGCGAGGACCCGTTCCTGAACGGCGTGCTGGGCGCCTCCGCGATCCGTGGCATCGAGGGCCCGAACGCCGTCGGCCCGGTCGCCGCCACCGCGAAGCACTTCATCGGCTACTCCGCGCCCGACACCGGGCAGGACCGGACGGACGCGACCATCTCCGACGCGGAGCTGCGGGCGATCCACCTGCCGCCCTTCAAGATGGGCGTGGACGCCGGCGTCGACACGGTGATGGCCAACAGCGGCTCGGTCAACGGGGAGCCGGTGCACGCCTCGCGCCGCCTGCTCACCGACGTCCTGCGCGGCGAGCTCGGGTTCGAGGGCGTCGTGATCAGCGACTGGCAGGACATCGAGAACCTGATCACCAAGTACCGCGTGGCCACCGACATGGAGGACGCCGTCGCGCAGGCCGTCAACGCCGGGGTCGACATGTCGATGATCCCGATCGACGCGACAGGCTTCGTCACCGCCATGGAGAAGGCGGTCGCCAACGGCCGGATCAGCCAGGCCCGCATCGACCAGGCCGTCACCCGGATCCTGCGACTGAAGTTCAAGCTCGGGCTCTTCGAGAACCCCTACGCCGACGCGGGCCGGGCCAACCAGGTGGTTGAGGATCCGGCCGACCGGCCGCTCGCCCGGCGCGCGGCGCGCGAGAGCCTCGTACTGCTCGAGAACGACGGGACGCTGCCGCTGCGCCGGTCGGTGTCCAAGCTGCTGGTCACCGGCCCCGCGTCGGACTCCCCGGCCAACCAGCTCGGCGGCTGGTCGCTCGGCTGGCAGGGCGCCTTCGGGCTGCCGAGCGACGTGACCCTCCCGCCGGTCACCACGGTCCGCGAGGGGATCGAGGCGGCGGCCCCGAGGCGCACCGAGGTGACGTGGCGGCAGGGCGCGCCCGCGGCCGACACGCTGCCGTCGGAGAACGCCTCGGATCCGTACGACCCGAACAACCTCGCCGACACCCCGGCGGTCGTCGCCGCCCGGGATGAGGCCGTCGCGGCCGCCCGCGACGCCGACGCCGTGGTGGTCGCCGTGGGCGAGAGCCCGTACGCGGAGACCCGCGGCAACATGGACCGGCCGGCCCTCACGCCGGCGCAGGCCGCGCTCGTCGACGCGCTCGAGGCGACGGGCAAGCCGGTGGTCATCGTGGTGGTGGCCGGCCGGCCGCTCGAGATGGACCGCCAGCTCGACGCGGCCAACGCGAGCCTGATGGCGTTCCTGCCCGGCAGCGAGGGCGGCAGCGCGATCGCCGACGCGCTGTTCGGGACGCACGACCCGAGCGGCCGCCTGCCGGTCTCGTGGCCGCGGGACGGCGCCAGCTACCCGATCGCCTACAACGAGCCGGGCAGCGACGACCGCCGCTACGGGTTCGGCCACGGGCTCGGCTACACCCGGTTCGCCGCCACGCGGCTCAGGGCTCCGGCCCAGATCTCGCGCCGCGACGGGGCCGTCGAGCTGCGGGTCACGATCCGCAACCTCGGATCGCGGTCCGCCGACCGGGTGGTGCTGGCCACGGCCGAGAAGCTCCGCGGCTCGGGGTGGGCGCCCGCCCAGCTCGTCGCCTTCGAGCGGACGCGCGTGAGCGCGCGGGGGCAGGAGCAGGTCACGCTGCGCTTCGACGCGAGCCAGCTCGCCCCCGGCGAGTACCGGCTCGACGTGGACGGCGCGAGCCAGCGGCTGCACGTGCGGTGACGGGCGCGTCCGCCGGGCGCCGCGCGTGAGCGGCGCCCGGCGGGCCGTCCCCTGGTGCTGGGGAGCGCCACCCGGCACACTTGGCGCGGATGACCCATGTCCTCGAAGCGCCTGACCTGGTCGGGGAGGACTGGGAGCCGAGCACGTTCGAGGACCCGGGCGCCGCCGAGCTCGGGGCGCGCATCGAATCGGCGGAGCCGCGGCTCATCGGGCGGGGCGTGCTCGAGGGCCGCTGCGGGCTCGAGGACCGTGAGCTGTGGGAGCTCGGGGTTCGGACCGTCCCGGCCGGGGCGCTCTCGATCGGCGGCGGCGTGCTCCTGCGCCTCGTCATCCTCGCGGCCGTCGCCGGCCTGGGGGCCTGCCTGGCGATGGTCGCCGGGGCGGCGGCGAACCTCGGCGACGCCGACTTCAGCCTGGGCGTGCCGGGAGGGATCGCGCTCCTGCTCTTCTTCCTGCTCGCCGCCCACGCGCTGTTCCGGGT
>CALMNS010000691.1 GCA_937871635.1 uncultured Solirubrobacter sp. | reverse complement strand
GGGCGGCCGCCTCGGCCGCGTCCCGGTCGCGGCGGTAGTTGACCACGACGGCCGCGCCACCGGCCCCGAGCGCCTCCGCGATGCCGCGGCCGATGCCGCGGCCGGCTCCGGTGACGATCGCCACCCGCTCCTCGAGCTCTGGCGCCATGCGGAAGGACCTCCTGAGTCACGCGGGCCGGCCGCCCCTCCCGCTCCCTCGCCAAACTACCAAGCGATTGGTAGATTTGGCAACACCGTGGCCGTCCCCGAGCCCACCGGCCCGCTGGCCGGGATCCGCGTCCTCGACCTCACCCGCCTGCTGCCCGGCGCGTTCGCCACCGCGCTGCTCGGCGACCTCGGCGCCGAGGTCGTCAAGATCGAGCAGCCCGGCGTCGGCGACCCCATGCGCGTCTACGAGCCGCGGATCGGCGATGCCTCGGCCTTCACCTGGGTGACCGACCGCAACAAGCGGTCGGTGGCCCTCAACCTGCGCGACCCGCGCGGGACGGAGGCCCTGCTGCGCCTGGCCGCCGGCGCCCACGCGCTCGTCGAGGGCTTCCGGCCGGGGGTCACGGATCGCCTGGGCGTCGGCTACGACGCCGTCCGTGCGGCGAACCCGGCCCTCGTGTACTGCTCGATCTCGGGGTACGGGCGCGACGGCCCGCTCGCCCAGGAGGCGGGCCACGACGTCAACTACGTGGGTCGCGCCGGGCTGCTCAGCGTCACCGGGGCAGGCGGCCGACCGACGATTCCCGGCGTCCAGGTCGGCGACCTGGCCGGCGGGTCGCTGCTGAGCGTCGCCGGCCTGCTCGCGGCGCTCGTGCGCGCCGAGCGCACCGGAGAGGGCGACCACGTCGACGTCTCGATGACCGACGGCGCCTTCGCGCTGCAGGCGCTGATGCTGGGCGCCTTCTTCGTCGAAGACCGGCCGCCCGGCATCGAGACCGAGCTGCTCAACGGGCGCTACCCCTGCTACTCCCTCTACGAGTGCGCCGACGGGCGCCACCTGGCGGTCGGCCCGCTCGAGCCGCCGTTCTGGACCGCGCTGTGCGAAGGCGTCGGCCGGCCGGACCTGCTGCCGACGCAGTTCGACCCGTCTGCGCTCGAGCAGTGGCGCGCACTGTTCCGCACGCGACCTCGCGACGAGTGGCTGGACCTCCTCGCGGGGCGCGACGCCTGCGTCGGGCCGGTCAACGACCTCGCGGAGGCCGTCGCCGATCCCCAGCTGCGCCATCGCGGCATGGTCCTCGACCTCGAGCACCCGACGGCCGGGCCGACGCGCCAGCTCGGCACGCCGATCAAGCTCCGCGAGCACCCGGCGAGCGTGCGCGCGCCCGTCGAGGCGCTCGGTGCCTCGACCCGCGCGGTGCTCGCGGACGTCGGCTACCCGGCCGAGGCGATCGACGCCCTCGTCGCCGGCGGCGTCGCACAGGAGGCCGCCGCGGTCCCCGCGCCACCGGCTCCTTGAGCCGGCAGACAGCCGCCGCTAGCCACCAAGCGATTGTTTGGCGCGCTCGCCGCCGGAACGCGCCAGATGCGAGCCGGCGGTTGGTAGCGTTCCGCGCTACGTCCTCCGAGGAAGAGGGTGCTGCCATGTCGCTGCGCTTGGGTTACAAGGCCTCGGCCGAGCAGTTCGCGCCGAGGGAGCTGCTGGACTACTCGGTGCAGGCGGAGCGCCTCGGCTTCGACACGGTGGCCGTCTCGGACCACTTCCAGCCGTGGCGCCACCACACCGGCCACGCCCCGAACGCGCTGGTCTGGCTCGGCGCCCTCGGGCAGGCGACAGAGCGCGCGAGCCTGGCGACGAGCGTCCTGACCCCGACCTTGCGCTACCACCCCTCGATCGTGGCGCAGAGCTTCGCGACCCTCGCGTGCCTGAACCCGGGCCGCGTAATCCTCGGCGTCGGCACCGGCGAGGCGATGAACGAGACGCCGGCGACGATGGCCGACTGGCCCGGGGCCAAAGAGCGCCGGCGGCGCCTGGCCGAGTCGATCGAGCTCATGCGCCGGCTGTGGACCGAGGAGCGGGTGACGTTCGCGGGTGAGTACTACCGCACCGACCGGGCGACGATCTACGACCGGCCCGAGCAGCCCGTGCCCATCTACGTCGCCGCGTCGGGCCCGCTGGCGGCCAAGCTCGCCGGCCGGGTCGGCGACGGCTTCATCTGCACGAGTGGGAAGAAGCCCGAGCTCTACGAGGAGCTGCTCGCGAGCGTCCAGGCGGGCGCGGAGGCCGCCGGGCGCGACTACGAGGCCATCGACCGCTACATCGAGGTCAAGGTCTCCTTCGACCGCGACCTGGAGTACGCGAGGACGGCGTGCCACTGGTGGGCGGCGCTCGCGCTCTCCCCGGACGAGAAGAGCGGCGTCGAGGATCCGCTGGAGATGGAGCGCCTCGCGGACGCCGCGCTCGACCGCGCCCACACCCGCTTCATCGTCACCGACGATCCCGAGGACTGCGTCGAGCGGATCCGTCCCTACGTCGACCTCGGGTTCACGCACCTGGTCTTCCACGCGCCGGGCGCGGACCAGGCCCGCTTCCTCGAGCAGTTCTCCGCCGACGTGATGCCGATCCTGCGCGAGCGCTTCGCCGAGGTGGCGGCGTAGCCGCGCGGGCTCGCCTCAGGCGCCGGGCTTGGAGCGCCCGACCTCCTCGTAGTACCGGGCCGGCCACGCGGCGGGATCCTTGTAGTGGATGTGCACCGTCTCGCCGTCGCGGTCGTGCAGCGGGTGCTCCTCCACCCACAGCGGGCGCCCGATGTGGTCGATCGGGTAGATGGTGTGCAGCATGTGGCAGTGGCAGGAGTAGATGGGGTAGCCGGACCGGCCGCGGCTCATCGGGCGTGGGCCGCGCAGCAGGTGGAACGACGACGGCGGGTCGTAGCAACCGAACGTCGGATAGCGCACACGGCCGTCGGAGATCCGCTCGACCTCGCGCTGGTAGGCGTGCGACCACATCCGATGGCACGCCCCCAGCGGCCGCCCGCGGAAGACGAAGGTCTCCGAGTGCTCCTCGACGGAGAACGTGGAGCCGTGCGCGCGCCACACCATCGACCACATGGGGATCGCGTCGGCCGGCGTGAGGTCGCGCACGGCGCCGAGGAACGGCGCCATGACCACCTCGGCGGTGCGCTCGAGCGCCGCCTCGGCCGCGTCCTCGCCGAGATGCCAGGCGATCCACGAGAGCAGCGCGGCAATCGCGATCCCCAGGGGATCCTTGGCGCCGACGAGCTCGGTGTCCAGGTTCGCGGCGATGGCGCGAAGCCGCGCCGCGTCGCGGGCCGCGCCAGCGGCCTCGACCTGGAGGGAGACCGGGGTCGCCAGCCGCTCGAGCTCCTCGTCGGTGAAGACCCGCCCCGGCGGCTCGCCCGGCAGGTGGTCGGGCCTGGCGACGCCGATCCGCGCGAAGGCCTCCTCGGGGACGTCGGCGGGATCGCGGTAGACGTCGAGGAGGACCGGATCGGCCGGGCCGTCGTCGAGGGTGATGACCGCGATCGGCGCCCCGAGCACCTCCACCGGCACGAGCTCGAGGAACTGGACCTCGGTGGCCAGGAAGCTCGGGAGCGTCTGGCGACCCTGGGTCAGCGGCCGGGGGCCCGAGAGGATCGCGAAGGAGAGCGGGGGATCGTAGGCCCCGTACGAGGGGTAGCGCAGGCGGTCGCCGTCCCGTCGCCGGGGCTCCTCCTGCTCCCATCCCTCGGGCCGGCGCCACCACCGCACGGGGCCCCAGGGGTCGAGGCGGAAGCGGATGAGCCGATCGGACTCCTCGACCTCGAACCTGCTGCCGGAGGCGCGCAGCCGCTGCGCGAGCTTCTGAGCCCGGCCGCGGGCGTCGAGGCCCGCGTACTGGTGCACGAACGGACGGACGCCGTACTCGGCGGCGAACGCCAGGGCCTGATCGTGGGCCGTCTCGCCGGCGCGTTCGACGATGAACGTCTGGAGCACGCCCATCCAGTTGACGTAGGCGTCGTAGATCGCGAGGCACTCCATGTCCATCTGGCCGACGATCCACGGGAGGGCGTCCCAGTCCTGCCGGTCCGCGGCACGCTCCAGGTGGATCGAGAGCGGCGTGGCCAGGCGATCGAGCTGCTCGGCGGAGAAGGTGGGCGCGTCGGTGATCATGGACGCCTCCGAGGTCGGTTCGGGTCGGTGCGGAAGAACCTACCGGTTCCGACGCGCCGCGGCGACCGATCGTTTGGTGGCGAAACCGCGCCCGCGCCGCTCAGTCGGCGTGGGCAAGGCGGGCCCGGTCGCGCACGTCGGTTTCCCCCCCGTCGTCGACCACGATGCGCTGCCCGCTGACGCACCCCGCGGCGTCGGTGACCAGGTGGGCGACGACCCGTGCGACGTCGCACGGCCGCAGCATGCGCGCGGCGGGGTGCGCGCCGTCGAGCTCCGTGAGATCCTCGACGCCGAGCTCGGCGCGCGCCCAGAGCGCCGCCATGTCGGTCGCCACCAGCCCCGGCGCGACGATGTTCACGCGGACGCCGTTGGCAATCTCCTCTTTGGCGAGCGTCAGCGCCAGTGCCTCGAGCGCGGCTTTGGCCATGTTGTAGGCCGCCACGCCGGGACGCATCTGGGCGAGCGCGTTGCTGGAGATCATCACGATGTCGCCACGGGGGCGCTCGCGCATCTGCGGCAGCAGGCGCTGGGCCAGCCGCGCGGCGCTGAGGGGCTCGACCGTCATCAGGCGGCGGAGCTCGGCCGGGTAGGTGTCGGCCACCGGGATCCGACGGCCCGCGTCGCCCGCGTTGTTGACGATGATGTCCACGAAGCCGAAGGCCTCGAGCGCGGCGTCGGCGAGCGCGTCGACGTCCTGCGGCTCCCCCATGGCGGCGCCCACGGCGATCGCCCGCCCGCCGGCGGCCTCGATCGCTGACACCACCTCCTGCGCCGCCTGGTGGCTGCGACGGTAGTGCACGACGACCGCGGCACCGGCGCGGCCCAGCTCGAGCGCGATCGCCCGGCCGATCCCGCGACTGCCGCCGGTCACCACCGCGACGCGCCCGACCAGCGACGCGCAACGAACGGTGCCGCCTCCTTGAGCTTCGCCTCCCATGCATCGACATCCTAGCGACCAAACGTTGGTTTGATAGCATGTTCGCTTCCGGGATCGGCGCCAAGATCATGGGTCCCCCGCCGGCCCTGTCATACTCGGGATGCATGAGCCATCAAGCCGCATCGACCGCGGGCGGGTCGGACGCGGGCCGTCGGCGCAAGCCTCAGGCGGTCGCGGCAGCCTCGGCGCGCGCGCACAGGCGCCGCAAGCGCGATGAGGAGGTGCTCAACGCCGCCGCCCGTCTCTTCTCGGAGCGCGGCTACGCGGACACCTCCGTCCAAGACGTGGCGGACGAACTGGGGATCCTGAAGGGCAGTCTCTACCACTACATCCGGACTAAGGAGGATCTCCTCTTTTGGCTCCTGGAAGAGGTCCACCGGGACGTCGAGGAGATCCTCGAGGAGGTCTCGGAGGCGGAGGGAGTCGACCCCGTCGAGCGCATCGCGCTCTACGTCCAGCGCCAGGTCCTCTACAACCTGGACAACCTCGAGCGCATCTCCATCTACTACCACGACATGGACCGCCTGAGCGCGGAGCGCCTGGAGAGCATCGTCGGGCGCCGGCGTGCGCACGAGCGCTTCATGGCTGGCCTGATCCGCGAGGCGCAGGCGCAGGGGCTCGCCGACGCCTCGCTCGACCCACGGCTGCTGGCCAACTGCCTGTTCGGAACCGTCATCTGGACCTACCGCTGGTACAAGCCCAACGGGCGGGTGAGCCGGCAGAGCGTCGCCAATCTCTGCGCGGACTTCGTGCTGCGCGGCATCGTCGGCGCCACCGACTAAGCCCGGTCTACCGACCGGTTGGCTGTTTCTGTCAACCGCCGGGGCGTAGACTCCGGGGCATGGAGCACTTCCCGGACGCCTACGCCGAGGGCAGCCCCGACAAGCCGGCGTACGTGATGGCCGGCACGGGCGAGACCGTCTCCTACGGCCAGCTCACCGAGCGCTCCCGCCGGGCGGCGCACCTGATGCGCGAGCGCGGCGCCGCGCACGGTGCCTGCGTCGCGCTGATGATGGAGAACCACCCCCGCTACCTCGAGGTGGCGTGGGCGGCCCAGCGGGCGGGGCTGCGCTACACCGCGGTCTCGCCGCGGCTGACGCGTGACGAGGTCGCCTACATCCTCGAGGACTCGGGCTCCCTCATGGTCTTCGCGAGCGCCGCGACCGCCGGCGTCGCGCGCGAGGCGGCCGACCAGGTGCCCGGGATCCGCCACCGGATCTCCGTCGACGCCGGGACGCCGGGCTTCGAGGACTACGACGCGCTGGTGGCCGGCAAGCCCGCCACGCCGCTCGACGACGAGCGCGAGGGCGGCGAGTTCCTCTACTCGTCGGGGACCACCGGGCGCCCGAAGGCGATCTCCTCTGAGCTCGCGCTGAGCCCGATCGGCACGCCTCCGGGCATCGTGCCGCTATTCGAGCGCCTGTACGGCTTCGGGCCGGACACCGTCTACCTCTCCCCCGCCCCGCTGTACCACTCGGCGCCGCTGCGCTTCAACATGGCCGTGCACCGGCTGGGCGGGACGACGGTGGTCATGGAGCGGTTCGACCCCGCCGAGGCGCTCGGGCTCATCGAGCGCCACCGCGTAACGCACACGCAGATGGTGCCCACCATGTTCGTCCGGCTGCTGCGCCTGCCCGAGGCGGAGCGCCGCCGGTACGACCTGTCCTCGCTGCGCGCGGTCGTGCACGCCGCGGCGCCGTGCCCGCCCGACGTCAAGGCGCAGATGATCGAGTGGCTCGGGCCGATCGTGTACGAGTACTACTCCTCGACCGAGGTCCATCTCCTCACCGCCGTCGACTCCGAGGAGTGGCTCTCGCACCGCGGCTCAGTCGGCCGGGCGCTGATCGGGACGCCGCACATCCTCGACGACGACGGCAACGAGCTCGACCCCGGCGAGCCCGGCACCGTGTGGTCCGAGGGCGGCCCGGCCTTCGAGTACCACAACGACCCGGCCAAGACGGCGCAGTCGCGCAACGCGCTCGGCTACCGCACGGTCGGCGACATCGGCTACCTCGACGAGGAGGGCTACCTCTACCTCACCGACCGCAAGGCCGACATGATCATCTCGGGCGGGGTCAACGTGTACCCGCAGGAGGCGGAGAACGTCCTGATCACCCATCCCGCCGTCGATGACGTCGCCGTATTCGGTGTCCCGCACCCCGAGCTCGGCGAGGAGGTCAAGGGCGTCGTGCAGCCAGTGGGCGTGCAGCCGGTGACCGGCGACCGGTCGGAGGCCGAGCTCGAGGGCGAGCTGCTCGCCTACTGCCACGAGCGCCTGGCCAAGTACAAGTGCCCGCGCTCGATCGACTTCACCGACGAGCTCCCCCGCCATCCCACCGGCAAGCTCTACAAGCGGCTGCTGCGCGATCGCTACGCGGAGGCCGCGCGCTCCGCAGCGGGCGGCTGAGCCCGAGGCGAGGCCGCGGTCAGCTGCGCATCCCCCGCCACGCGGTGGTGCCCATGTCGACGACGAAGTTCGACCCGGTGCACATGGACGACTCGTCGCTGGCCAAGAAGAGCACCAGGTTGGCGACCTCGCGCGGCTGCGGCATACGCGGGATCAGGTGGGTCCCGAGCAGCTGCTGCTTGACCATGTCCTGCTCCTCGGGCGAACCGGAGGCGTAGTACTTCTGGACCATCGGCGTGTCCGTGTTGCCGGGGGCGTAGCTGTTGACGCGGATGCCCTGCGGGGCCAGCTCGATCGCCATCACGCGCGAGAGCTGGATCACGCCCGCCTTCGACGGCCCGTACGCGCCGCCCATCGGGTAGCCGACCATGCCGCCGATCGAGGCGGCGTTGACGATGGAGCCGCCTCCGCCCTCGGCCATGACCGGCGCGGCGTACTTGGAACACATCCAGACGCCCTTGAGGTTGATCGCGACCACCTTGTCCCAGATCTCCTCGTCGAGCTCGGTGCTCTGCGCCTCGCCGGTGAAGTTGGTCTCGTGGACGCCCGCGTTGTTGTGCATGACGTCGATGCGACCGAACGCGTCCTTGGCGGCCGCCATGAGGCCCTTGACGTCCTCGAGACGGGAGACGTCGGCACGGACGAAGGTCGCCTCGCCGCCCGCGTCGCGGATGCGGCCGGCGACGGACTCGCCCGTCGACTCGTTGACGTCGGACACCACCACCCTGGCGCCCTCCTCGGCCATGAGCAGCGCAGCGGCCTCGCCGATGCCCTGCCCGGCGCCGGTGATCACGGCGACCTTTCCCTCCAGGCGCATAGCCCCTCCTCTGTTGTCCGCCGCCTCCGACGGCGCGGATCTGCCGGAAACGTACCGGACTCGAACCGCCAAAGCCTTCCATCCGGTCGGTTGGGGCTTGACGAGCGTACGCGCGGCTGACTAGGCTCCAATTCAGCCGAACGTTCGGTTGAATTGGGCCGACGGGGAGAGGACAGTTCCGGGTGGAGAGGACCGACGGGTGACCGTCAAAGAGCCGGTGAGCGGCAAGCGCGGTGGCGTCTCGACGCCTGACGCGCCGGCGGAGGTGGCTGCGCCCGCGAGCCGGAACGCAGGTCGTCGCGCCGAGGTCATCCTGGCGAAGTACGGCGTGCTCGTGGCCTTCCTCGTGGTCATCGTGGTGTTCAGCCTCGCGCGGCCGGAATCGTTCCCGACCGTCGAGAACCTCAAGTCGATCCTGGCGTCGGCCGCGCCGGCGCTCGTGATCGCCGCGGGCCTGACGGTCGTGCTCGTCATGCAGGACTTCGACCTGTCGTTCGGCTCGATGATCGGCCTGGGCGCCGGCGCCGCGGTCGTCCTCATGGCCAACGAGGGCTGGAGCTGGCCCGTGGCGGTGGCCGTGGCGATCGGCTTCGGCGTCGCCGGCGGGGCGCTCAACGGCTATCTCGTGTCCTACCTCCGCGGGCCCTCCTTCATCATCACGCTCGCGATGGGCACGGTCCTGACCGGGATCGAGTTCGCGATCACCGGCCAGAAGACCATCTTCAGCGGCGTCCCGGCGGGTTACACGAGCATCGGCCAGGACGAGCTCCTGGGCCTCAACAACATGGTCTGGATCGCCGCCCTGTTCGCCGCGCTCCTGTGGGCGGCGCTCGACCGCACCGAGATCGGCCGGTACATGTACGCGGTCGGCGGCAACGCCGAGGCGGCGCGCCTCGCGGGTGTCCGGACCCGGGCCCTCCGGCTCGTGGGCTTCGTCGTCGTCGGCGTCTCGGCGGCGCTGGTCGGCGTGCTGATCAGCTCCCAGTCGGCCTCCTACAGCCCGAGCCCGGGCGTCGCGTTCCTGCTTCCCGCCTTCGCGGCGGCGTTCCTGGGCTCGGCGTGCTTCCGTCCCGGTGAGTTCAACATCCCGGGAACGGTCGTCGGCGTCCTCTTCCTGGGGGTCATCCAGACCGGGTTGACCATGCTGGACCTGGAGACCTACGTGATCAACCTGGTCCAGGGCGGCATCCTGATCTCCGCCGTGCTGATCAGCCGGCTCGGGCAGCGGGTCACGTGAGCGCGACCCCCGCCGCGACGCCCCCGCGCGTCGCGCCGTTCCTCATCGCGGAGGACCTCGTCAAGCGCTACCCGGGGGTGGTGGCGCTCGATCAGGCCTCGGGCGCCATCCGCTCCGGCCTGATCCTCGGGCTGCTCGGCAAGAACGGCGCGGGCAAGAGCACGCTGATCAAGATCCTGGCCGGCGCGGTGCGTCCGGACAGCGGCCGCATCCTGTTCGACGGCGAGGAGGTGCAGCTACACGGTCCGCTCGACGCGACGCGCCTCGGCGTGGCGGTCGTCCACCAGGAGCTGGCCGACGTCCCGAACCTCACCGCGGCCGAGAACGTGGAGCTGGGCCTCGGCTACCCGAAGCGGCTCGGCGTGTTCGTCGACCAGCGCGCGCTTCGGGCCAGGACGCGCGAGGCCCTCGACATGCTCGGCGGACGGATCGAGCCCGGGAGCCCGGTCGGGAGGCTGAGCATCGCGCAGCGCCGGCTGGTCATGATCGCGCGCGGCCTCGTCAGCAACGCCCGGCTGCTCATCCTCGACGAGCCGACCGCATCGCTGACCGATACCGAGATCGACCACCTCCACGACGTGACGCGGACGCTGCGCGACCGGGGCGTCTCCGTGATCTACGTGACCCACCGCCTCGACGAGGTCTTCAAGGTCACCGACCGGGTCGGGGTGATGCGCGACGGCAAGGTCGTCCACGCCGGCCCGACGGCGAAGATCACCAAGGCGCAGCTCATCGAGCACATCACGGGCGCAGCGGACCTCGCGCCGGAGCGCCGGCGTCGCCGGGTGGAGGGTCCCTCCGGCGGCGAGGAGCTGCTCCGCGTCGAGGGGCTCACCTCCCCCGACGTCGTCGAGGACGCGAGCTTCGTCCTGCGCCGCGGCGACCTGCTGGGGATCGCCGGACTGGTGGGGGCGGGCCGCACGGAGCTCGTGCGGCTCATCTACGGCGCCGACCAGGGAAGCGGCCGGATCTTCGTCCAGGGTCGCGAGCGGCAGATCGGCTCCCCCCGGGACGCCCTGGCGGCGGGGATCGTGCTGCTCCCCGAGGACCGGCGGCAGCAGGGCAACGTGCTGGACTTCTCGGTCCGAAAGAACATCACCCTTCCGCATCTCTCGCGATACCGGCACGGAGGAAGGCTGCCGCTACCGAACCGGGACGCGGAGACCGAGCACGCGCGGTCGCTCATCGAGCGCCTCGCCATCAAGGTCGCGGACGCCGAGCACCCGGTGAGATACCTCTCAGGCGGCAACCAGCAGAAGGTCGTCCTGGCGAAGTGGCTCGACTCGGGCGCGGACATCTTCATCTTCGATGAGCCGACGCACGGCGTAGACGTCGGCGGCAAGGAGGAGGCCTACCGGCTCATGGAGGAGCTGGCCATCGCGGGCAAGGGCGTGATCTTCATCTCGTCCGAGTTCACCGAGCTGGTCGGTGTCTGCAACCGCGTGCTGGTGATGCGCGAGGGGCGGATCGTCGACGACCTGGAGGGCGACGACATCAGCGATCAGACGCTCGTCGCCCGCTGCTACGCGGAGTGACCGTGCGAACGGCGGCAACACAAAGCAATCGAGCAGGAGGACTGAGTTCATGAAACGTTTCGGGGCATTGGCGCTGGTCTGCACCGCCATGGGGCTGGTGGCCGCTGGGTGTGGGGGCGACGAGGAAGGCGGCGGTGGCGGCGGCGGTGGTGGTGGTGGCGGCGCCAGCGGCGTCCAGGAGGGGACGGGCGACCGCCAGGCCGCGGCCCAGAAGGCGGGTCAGGCCGCGGCCGAGCGGGCCGGGGAGAAGGTGGAGGTGCCGGCCAAGAAGGCGGGCATCCTGCAGATCCTCGGGGCCATCGAGTCCGCGCAGCGCTCGGAGAACACGATGAAGCAGGCCATCAAGGAGCTCGGCTGGACGTCGACCGTGTGCGACGCGCAGGGGGATCCGACGAAGATGGCCCGCTGCGGCGACAGCCTGCTCGACCGCAACATCGACGTCATGTTCGTCATCGGCGTGGAGCCGTCGCTGATCAAGGGCCAGCTGCGCAAGGCCAAGGCCCAGGACGTCCCGGTGATCGAGTACAGCGGCCAGGTCACCGCCGACCCGTTGTGGTCCGGCACGTACTTCCCGGACGAGGAGGCGGCGGGCCAGCTCCTCACCGACCACCTGATGGAGAAGCTGCAGGAGGCCGAGGGCCCCGCCGAGATCGCCGTGCACGACTTCCCGGCCATCTGGGCGAAGGCCCGCACCGACCAGCTCAGGGCCGCGGTGAAGGCTCGCGCCGAGCAGGTCAAGATCGCCTCCAACTCGGTGACGGACGCCGCCAACCTGGTCGAGGGCACGCGCAAGACGGTGACCGACCAGCTCACAAAGAACCCGGACCTGAAGGCCTTCTGGTTCGCCTTCGACTCGGCAGGCCAGGCGGGCGGGCCGGCGGTGGCGGCCAAGGCCGGCGGCAAGGAGTTCCCCGACAAGCCCTACGTGGTCACCTTCCACGCCGACCTGGGCACGCAGGACCTGATGCGCGCCGGGGCCATCGACGCGGTCGCTGACGTGCCCTACGACGGCGCGGCATGGGTCGCGGCCGACCAGGCGGCGGAGCACTTCGCGCGCCGGACGGAGTTCGCCAAGGAGCCGCAGCCGGACTACGGCGGGTTCACGGTGTACGACGACGAGATCGTGACCAAGGAGAACCTCCCCCAGAAGGGCAAGTACCGGGAATCCGAGAACGACTTCGTGACGTTCTTCAAGACGAAGTGGCAGAACGAGTTCACCAACCTCGGTGGCGGCGCCGGCAGCTAGCCGCCGCGCCGCAGTGACGTGACGCCCGGGCCGGGGCCGCCAGGCCCCCGGCCCGGGCTCATTTCAGCACCGCACCCCAAAGACGACGTGCGTGCCGGCGGGACGGCGCAAAGGAAAGGGAGACATGACCTACTACTGCGGTGTCGACATCGGCGGCACCTTCACGGACTGCGTGGTGCTCGACGACACCGGCAGAGTGCTCAACGCGAAGACCTCCTCGACGCCGCCGAACTTCCAGGACGGCTTCCTGAACGCCCTCACGGAGATCGCGCAGAAGCTCGGGCTCACGCGCGAGGAGTTCCTCGCCCAGACGGAGCTGCTGCTGCACGGCACGACGGTCGGGACCAACGCGCTCGTGCAGATGCGCGGCGCCAAGACGGGTCTCATCACGACCGCGGGGCACGGCGACGCGCTGCTCATCATGCGGTCCTACGGGCGCTCGGCCGGCCTGCCGATCGACCGCCTGCTGCACGTCTCGCGGCACCGCAAGCCCGATCCCATCGTGCCGCCGCAGCGGATCAAGGAGGTCTCCGAGCGCCTCGACTGGGCCGGCGACGTCTTCCTGGAGCTCAACGAGGACGAGGCCCGCCGGGCCATCCGGGAGCTCGTCGACGACGGGGTCGAGGCGATCGCCATCTCGTTCCTCTGGGGCTTCGTCAACCCGGTCCACGAGAACCGCGTCAAGGCGCTCGTGCAGGAGATGGCGCCCGACGTGTTCGTGAGCTGCGCGCACGAGCTGATCGCCAAGCCCGGGGAGTACGAGCGCACCGCCGCGGCCGCCATCAACGCCTTCATAGGCCCCAGCACCGCGCACTACGTCCGCCAGGTGGACACCGCGACGACCGAGGGCGGCTACGCGAGCCCGCTGCTGATCATGCAGGCGGCCGGCGGGGTCGTCCCCGCCGACCACGCCGCCGAGCACCCGCTGTTCACCATCGGCTCGGGTCCGGTGGGCGGCGTCACGGGCGCCGCCTACCTCGCGCGCGAGATGGGCCACCCGAACGTCATCGCCGGCGACATGGGCGGCACCTCCTACGACGTCGGCATCATCGCCGGCGGCGCGCCGCTGACGGCGGCGGAGACCGTCATCAACCAGTACACGTTCTTCATGCCGCGGCTCGACATCGAGTCCATCGGCTCAGGCGGCGGCTCGATCGTCTGGCTCGACGAGCAGAGCCGGACGATGCGCGTCGGGCCCGAGAGCGCCGGCGCCCGGCCGGGACCCGCCTGCTACGGGCGCGGCGGGACCCGTCCCACGGTGACCGACTGCGACCTCCTGCTCGGCCGCTACAACCCCGACACCTTCCTGGGCGGGGAGCTCAAGCTCGACGTCGACGCCGCCCGGACGGCGATCGAGCCGATCGCCGGCGAGCTGGGGATGGAGCCCGTCGAGGCCGCCGACGGCGCCCTGCGCATCGTCGAGACCCAGATGGCGGACCTCATGCGCCAGATGACGGTCGAGCGCGGCCTCGACCCGCGCGACTTCGTCGTCTACGCGTTCGGCGGCGCCGGCGGCGCCCACGCGGTCGAGTTCGCGCGCGAGCTGGGCTGTGGCCAGGTCGTGATCCCGCTCGGCGACTTCGCGTCGACGTGGTCGGCGCTCGGCGTGATGTCCTCCGACGTCCTCCACGTGCACGAGCACTCCGAGCTGATCCCGGCGCCCTTCCCGGCCGGCAAGCTCAACGAGATCTACGCGCGCCTGGAGGCGGAGGCGCGCGAGCTGCTGCACCGCGAGGGCTTCGACGACGACCGCATCGAGGTCGCCCGGCTGGCCGACATGAAGTTCTCGATGCAGATCCACCAGGTCGAGGTCCCCGTGCCGGGCGGCGAGCTGACCGAGCGCGACGCCGAGGAGCAGATCGGGCGCTTCATCGAGCGCTACGAGCAGCACTACGGCAAGGGCTCGGCGTTCCCGGACGCCGGCACGCAGATCGGCGTCTTCCGGGTGTTCGCCCGCGGGCGCCTGCGCACCCCGGCGCTCCCGCCCATCGAGGAGCAGGAGGCGCCCGTCGCCGGGTCCCGCGACGTCTACTGGCGCGACCTGGGCGGCTTCCACCCCACCGACGTCATCCCCGGCCACTCGCTGGGCGCCGACTTCAGGTTCGAGGGGCCGGTCATCCTCGACCTCCCCGACACCACGGTCGTCGTCCCGCCCGGCGCAAACGGGCGCGTCGACCGGCTCGGCAGCATCGTGATCGAGGTCGGCGCCTCCGCCGAGCAGGAACGGGCCTCGACGACCGCCTCGATCGCGTCCCACGCCTGAGAACCAAGAGGAGCACGAACACCATGGCAGTCACCGACGACACCATCCGCTGGGACGGCACGACCTATCCCTACGTCCCGCCCCAGCAGCTGACGATCAGCGACTCACTGGCCCTGCACGCCGACACCGACGACACCGTCGACCCGGTCACGCACGAGGTGCTCCGCCACGCGCTGTGGAACGTCAACACGGAGCACGGCAACATGATCATGCGCATCTCGGGATCTCCGATCTGCGCGTACGGGCACGACTTCAACCCGGTGATCCTCGACGAGGGCGGGGACTTCGTGTTCTTCGGGCCGTTCCTGCAGTACCTCGCCGCGGCGACCAGCTCGACGGTCAAGTGGATCCTCGAGAACCGCTCGGAGAACCCGGGCATCGAACCGGGGGACATCTTCCTGTTCAACGACCCGTGGGTGGGCGCGACGCACCAGAGCGACGTGGGCGTGGCGGCCCCCGTCTTCGTCGACGGGAAGCTGTTCTGCTGGGTGGCCAACACGCTGCACCAGTGGGACCTGGGCGGGACCGCGCCGGGCGGGTTCAACCCGATGGCGCCGGACGTCTTCTGGGAGTCGCCGCTGATCCCACCGGTCAAGATCGTCGAGGGCGGTCGGGTCCGGCGCGACATCGAGGAGTACTACCTGCGGACGTCCAGGATGCCGCGCCTCGTCGCGCTCGACCTGCGGGCCGAGATCACCGGCGCCACCGTCTCCGTCCAGCGGATCCAGGGCCTCGTCGAGCGCTACGGCGCGTCGACGGTCAAGGCGACGATGCGCAAGCTCCAGGACGACTCCGAGACGGCGTTCGTCCGCCGCCTGGCGACCATCCCGGACGGCACGTGGACCGAGGAGGGCCACCTCGAGGTGTCGCTGCCCGGTGACCGCGGCCTGTATCGCAACCGGGTCACGCTGACCAAGCGCGGAGACGAGCTCATCTTCTCCAACGCGGGCTCGGCCCCCCAGGAGGGGACGCTCAACGCCGCGTACCCCGCGTGGAAGGGGGCGGTCGTGGCCATGCTCAACGTCACGATGCTCTACGACCAGATGTTCTGCATCGAGGGCGCGCTGCGCCACTGCGACTTCGCCGTCGAGCCGGGCACGATCTCGTGCGCGACGCACCCGGCGGCCGTCTCCGGCGGCACCGCGCTGACGCTGCTGCACTGCATCGGCCTCGGGGGCATGGTCATCTCGAAGATGCTCGCCACGTCGACGGACGCCGACCTGCGCTCCGAGGTGCAGAGCTGCATGGGCGAGCTGTGCTTCCCGATCAACGCGATCTCCGGGGCCGACCAGCGCGGCAACCCGTACTCGTCGTTCCTGCTCGACCCGGTCGGCTCGGCGCTCCCGGCGCTGTCGTGGCGCGACGGGCAGGACACGGGCGGCTTCTCGTGGGACCTCCAGTCCACGATGCCCAACGTCGAGGACAACGAGCTGTTCTACCCCCTGCTGTACCTCTGGCGCAAGGAGCTGCCGGACTCCGGCGGCGCCGGCAAGTACCGCGGCGGCAACGGCTGCGAGGGGGCGATCATCCCCCACAAGACCGACGCCATCCAGTTCGGCACGATCACCGGCGAGGTCGCCGTGCCGGGCCCTGGGCTGTTCGGCGGCTACCCGACGTCGACCAACGGCTACGTCCTGATGAAGGGCGCCCGGCTCCGCGAGCAGGTCGAGGCCTCCGGGCACATGCCGACCTCGCTCGACGAGCTGCAGGGCGAGCGCGACCTCGTCCCCGCCAAGTCCTTCGACCGCGCGCCGACCCCGGACGACGTCTGGGTCTTCGCCTGGGCGGGGGCCGGAGGGTACGGCGACCCGGTCGAGCGCGACCCCGAGCTGGTGCTCGCCGACGTCGTCGCGGGCCGGGTCACGGCCGAGTGGGCACAGAAGGCGTACGGGGTCGTGCTCGCCGGGGAGGGGGACGGCGCGCAGGTCGACGCGCGAGCCACCGACGACGCGCGCGAGGAGATCGTCGCGCGGCGCCTGGCCGAGGGC
>CALMNS010000690.1 GCA_937871635.1 uncultured Solirubrobacter sp. | reverse complement strand
GGCCCGTTCTTGACGCCCGGGCCGTCGCGGCCGGGCAGCGGTGGCAGGTGCAGCAGCATGGTGAAGCGGCTGGAGCGCTCGACCAGGGTGCCGATCGCCGACCGGCCGGTGCCGATGATCAGGTCGCCCTCCCAGTGCCCCGGGACGGCGCGATCGGTGGCCTCGGCGGGCCGCTGGCTGATCATTACCTCCTCGCTGATGAAGCCCTTGCCGCGGGCGCCGACCCGGGCCCGGGGGACGCGTAGCGCCCGGCCGGTGCGCAGGCACGCGGTCAGCTCGCGGGCCAGCGCACCGCGGCCCTGCACGAACAGCGACTGGTAGATCGCCTCGTGGGAGAGCCGCATCGACGGATCATCGGGGAAGTCGATGCGCAGCCGAGCTGAGATCTGCTCCGGGCTCCACGCGGTCGCCCACCGTCGGTCCTGACGACGCGGCTTGTTGCGGCCCTTCCACGCCTTGACCGCCGGACCGGCCACCGCGGTCCCGTCCGGCCGCCGGACCTTGCCGGCGAGGCGGTCTTGGACGTACTCGCGCAAGCGCTCGTCGGCGGCGAGCTTGGCCGTCTTGGGCCGGCGCGCCACCAGCTCGGCCTTCCACTGCGCCACCGACGCCCGGTACTCGAGCTTGCCGCCACGCGTGGCCGCGTTGCGCCGCAGCTCGCGCGAGATCGTCGACGGCGACCGGCCGATCTCACGCGCGATCTCCCTGACGCCCTTGCCCTCGGCGCGCAGCAGCGCCATCTCCTCGCGCTCTGCAAAGCACAGATAGCGGCACGAGACCGGGTCGCGCAGCTGTGTCGCCATCCCGCCACGCTCGCGAAACCACCGGACGCCAGCCGCTGACGAAACCCCCACCGCGGCGGCGGCGTCTTCGCTGCTGAGGCCCTTCGCGATCTCCCGCCAGAACCACCGCTCGACCTCGCGTCGATGCGACGGCTTGCCCGGCGACTTCATCGCCGAGCGGCCCGTGAGCTCCTTCATCCAACCAGCCGGCCTGCCCATCGCAACTCCTCACTGAAGGTGTTGCGACGACCGCGTGAATCCGCCTTGACTGCCGCGGTCCCTGTGATGGACGAGCTCGACGTCGGCGCCCGGCCCGCGCTGTGCCAAGGCCATCCGCAGCGCGTCGAGGACGAGCGTGGTCCGCATGTGCGAGGCCAACTGCCAGCCGACGATCCGGCGTGAGTAGACATCGATGACGAAGGAGAAGAACACGACGCCTTCCCAGCAGCGGCCGTCGGTGAAGTCCGCGACCCACAGCTCGTTCGGCCTCGAGGCGGTGAAGTTGCGCTCGACCAAGTCGGGGCGCCGGCGGGCGGTGAGGTCGGGCCGGGTTGTCTGCCAGGGCTTGCCGCGCCGCTTGGCGCCACAGATGCCGTGAGTGCGCATGAGTCGCTCGACGTGGCCTCGGCCGACCGGCTCGCCGGGCTGACGGAGTGCTTTCCACATTCGCCGGGATCCGTAGGCGAAGTAGTTCGCCTCATGGAGTTCGCGGATTCGGGCGAGGAGCCGCTCGTCCTCGACCTCTCGGGCGCAGCGCTCGCCGGTGGCGCGCTGGTAGTACGCGGACGCCGACACGCCCAAGACCCTGCAGATCGGCTCGACGCCGAAACGGCCGCGATACAGGTCGATGAACGCGGTCACTTCGGTCGGTCTGCGTCGAGCTCCTTCGCGAAAAACACCGACGCCGACTTGAGGATCTCGTTCGCGCGGCGCAACTCGAAGTTCTCCTTGCGCAGCCGCCGGATCTCTTCACGCTCGGTCGAGCTAAGCAACTCGGGCCGGTCACCACCGTCAGCTTCCGCTTGGCGGACGCGCTTGCGGAGCGCCTCGGGATGCATGCCGAGATCGGGCGGCGATCTGCGCGATCGGCCGGTCGCTCTCGAGCGCTAAGCGAACACCGCGATTGACCAACTCATCGGGGTACTTCTTCGGACGGGGCATCGAGCTCGAAGGATCTCCTCTCGCCAGGACATCATCCTGGCTTCAAGGTCTCCGTCAGACCCGGGACGGCTCAAGGACTGCATCCGACCTCCCCATCCCCCCTTCTTTTCCTACACGTAGGGAGGGGGAGGTCGGATGCAGGACCCGCCGCAAACCGCCCGGTTAGCAGGGGATTCGAGGGTCGCTGCTCGTCCACGCGATGACCAGCAGAATGAACAGCAAGTCGGGGCGTCTCCAAAGCGTCCGAAACCGACGGTGGTCCTCGTAAGGTCCGGCCCACGGGCAATTACGCTGCGCCCACGCAACGAATGCCGCCGGCCTGCGTGAGTCGATCGGGCGCACGGCTACGGTTGCTTCATGGCCGTCCGCAAGGCTGTCCACCCGGCGCCCGAGCACCTCCGCGTTGACGAGCTGATCCGCCGGCAGCGGCAAGACGCGCTCGTGCTCCTGCCGGACACGCTCGAGCCTGTCAACGGGCAGATCGTCGCGGGATTCCGGCAGGGGGCGCAGTCGCTGCGCGTGCATGCGACGGAGCAGGGGATTCCGGTCGAGATCGTCGTGCCCGAGGGCGCCCGGCCCGGCCACTACTCCGAGCACGCGGCGGACTGGGTCCTTCCGCTCGTCCTCGGGATTCCAGCGGGTGTGGTCGCCAGTCTGATCGCTAATGAAGTACAGCGGTGGATTGACAGGTGGCGCGACCAAGGCCGTTCGCGCATGCCGACCCTGCGCTACCGCGAGCTAGTCATCGACGAGGTAACGCAAAAGGCGACCGTGCGCGAACTCGAGGGGCCCGCGGACGACGTGGCGGACTGGATCGCCCACCGGCCCGCGCTCGAAGCGAGCGCAGAGCCGGATCCCGACGAATGGCGATGGCCCGACAGCAACTGATGGCGGACTCGTTGCGTCTTCGCGGGTACGCCGCCTACTGCGGGTGTCTGCGCTCGGGACCCCGTCCTCTCCCGGCAGACACGCCCCCTGCGCTACGAAGCGGACATGGCGGAGCATGCTGGGGATGGTCCCGAGCAGCTCTCGCGTGGGCCCGCATTGCGTCGGGGCCGAGGGAGGACAACGTCGAGCAGTCGCTACGGCCGGCACCGGCGCTCGACGGGAGGGAGGACGCGTGAGCCTCGTGCAGATCGACGAGTCCGGCCAGGAATTGACGCCGGCGTTTCTCCGGCGCCGCGGACTGCGCGGGGCGGTCGCAGCTGAGATTGGCCTGCGCAACGGCGACGGGCGGGCCGCTGAGGTGGCACGGCGTGCAATCGCCGACCTCGTCGAGGGGTTTCTGCACGACCGCACCGGCAACGCTGACCTGTTCAGACGCGCCCATCAGGTCGGCGCGCTGCTCAGCGCGACTGCGCGATGCTTCTGGGTGCCGGGACCACAGGAGTACACGTTGCGTTGCCCGGTCTATGCGTTGCATCAGACGTGGGCGACGAGCGTGGCCATGACAATCACAACGCGCTGCTCGATCTGCGGCGCGGGCGAACTCGAATGTGACCACCTTCCCGGCGAGACCTATGGCGGTGAGGAGTGCTGGAGCGTCGCGGAGTCCATTGGGGCGCTCGGGCACATTGCGTTCACCGCCAACCCGGACTTCACCTACACGTGGCATCGCACTCAACAGGTGTCCACGGCGGAGATCGTTGCCGACGGGACCATCGCCGCCGCGGGCGATCCGGCGACTTGCTCTCACTGCCAGGAGTGCTCTGGTCTCGACGGGCCAAGTGCCGACGATCTGGATCCGGTCGGGCGGTTGGAAACCATGATCAACCGCGCAAGGACCGCAGGCGAGGGCGAATAGCCGCGGCGCTGACGGGAAGCGTCGCGTGACCCGCGACGGACACATCCGTCAGGTCGTGCGACCTGACCGGCGCCGACGGCGCCGGCGCCGGCTCCGCACCTTCTCTCCCGAGGGACTGGGGCGTCCTGGCGCGTCCTTTGTCCGTCCGTCCCAGACCTCCCATTCTGCGTCGGTCCGTTGAGGATCAGCACAGAGCACGGATCGGCGGTCGGCGATCGGGCGGTCACGATCCCCGAGCTGTGCGAGCCAGGGATAGGCGCCAGCCACCACGAAGCGCCTATCGCTGAGCAGGACGGCGTGCTCCTCCGTAACTTCACGCTTCTCGATCACGAGCCCGGAGAAGTCGCGCGCGAGTCCGTCGAGCAGGGTCTTCGCCCTCTCCTGACCGGCCGAGATCTCGGTGTACACGATCCGTGCAAGGGCACCCGACTCCAAGGTCTTTCGCAACTGCCGGAGCAACGTCGGCGTGACATGCTCGTCGGAGATCCGGGGGCTGACGATCAGGAGCCGCTCACGGCTCGTCGCCGCAGCGACTCGAAGCAAGGCGGGGTGCTCATACGGCTCAACGATCCGAGGGGTGATCGCTGATAGGGCCGCGCGGGCGTCTCGCCGAGCGTCCGCCGACTCCGGAGCCTCGGGTCCGAGCTCCTCGGAGAGGCTCCTCGCGTCCCGCAACTGCTCACGGACGGCGGACAGCGCGGGTCCGTCGACCTCGTCCCGCAGGTCGGAGGGGCCGGGCACGACGAGCGGACGGCGCTGCACGGCTCGCAGTCGCCGGTCCAGGGTCAGTCGTTCGATGAGGTTGGCGTTGGCGAACGCGGCCTCGTGCTCCGGGGACAGGGTCCCGTCGATGGCGAACGCCACCTCGCAACGGCCGGTGCGGACCGGGGCGAAGACCAGCGCGACCGCCGGGATGAACTGGCGGTCACGTCGGTCGAGGCGGTTGATGGCGAGCAGCTGGCTCTCCTGTTCCCGTCCGTCGCCGAGGCTGCGCATCAACCGCTCGATCGCCTGTCGTTCGCTGCGAATCTCCGCCACCTCAGGCGGCCGCTCGGGTGAGGCCGGCACGGCCCGCCAACCCCGGTGCCCGCCGTCTCGCGGGTCCACGAGGGCGCCGTGAAATGTCAAGCGCCGGAGGAGACCGTCGTAGTCGAACCGAACGACCACCTCGCGGCTGACGATCTCGTGCGCCTCGACGATGACGACGCGTCCGGCGGCGGTGATCTCGACGCGGTCGTCGGCGAGGCCGTGCGCCCAGCCGTGCGCCACGATGCCCGTGATCGCGCTGTCGAGGACGATCTCGTCGAGGCCGAGCATGAACTCCAGCTCGCTGACCGTGTCCACGCCGAGCTCGACGGCCCGCATGATGGTCTCGTCGATCGCCGAGATGGCCTTTCGGGCGAGGATGTCGCAGCGGGCCAGTACATGCCAGGCCGGTAGGCCGACCTCGGCGAAGTCAACGAGCGACATGCCGGCCCGAGAGTCCGCGTACCGCTCGGCGGTCTCATCGGCGGTCATCGTCCGGCCTCTTGAAGCGCGCACTCGTCCTTGAACGCCTCGACGTGCTCGATGACCTCTCGCATAGGGTTTTCGCCGTGTCGGCGGCGGGCGGAGGCGTGGTCACCGACGATGATAAGCAGGTCCCGGGCACGGGACAGCGCGACGTTAACGCGGGGACGTTCGCGCGTGAACCCGAGCTTGCCCTTTGGGTTGCTCCGGGTCACCGAGTAGATGACGATGCCCGCTTCCTGCCCTTGGAACGAGTCGACGGTGTGGACGCTAAGCGCGAGGTGCCCCGACGCGGACATCTCGGCGGCGAGACGCCCTTCCAGGACCGCCAGCTGCCCCCGATAGGCCGTCAGGACGGCGACTTCGAGCGGGTGCTTACGGGTGGCGGCCGCGGCGAGCTGGCCGACGAGACGCTTGATGATCTGCGCCTCCGTGTCGTTGACGAAGCTGTCGCCCTGCTGGCGTTCACCTCGGTCGCGCATGCCGGCCGTCGTTAACCAGGTGACGTGCTTGGGGACGACCGCGGTCAGCGCGTCGGGGAGTGGATTGGCGGGACGTGCGGACTTCAGACGACCGCCGTAGAAGCACTCGCTGATCAGTCCGCCGATCGCCGGGTGCATTCGGTGCTGGACGTTCAGCTCGATCACGTTGCCGGCAGGAAGCGCGTCGGCGATCTCGGAGAAGAACGGCGTGCTCAGATCGTCGAGCGAAAGTCCCCGAGGCACAAGGACCTCGTCCCGGAGCATGCCGGGGTCGAGGTACGGCGGAAGCTGATGCTCGTCCCCGACCAGGACGAAGCGGGTGGCGCGCGCCATAGGGATGAGCAGTTCGGGGGCGGTCGCGCGCGAGGCCTCGTCGACGATGCACAGGTCGAACGGCACGTCCTGCAGACCGCGGACGCCACCGATGCCGACGCACGTTCCTCCGACGACCTGCGCCCGCGTGACCGCCGCCGCGGTGAACTCGGGGGTTCCCCCGAAGCGTGCGTTCCATTGGCCGAGCAGCTCGATGAGGTCGCGGCAGCGGTCCGTTTCGGGGGATCCGTCGGCCAGCGCAGCGGCGCTCGCACGCAGGTCCGCCGGGACGACGCGCCGGAGGGGCGTGCGGGGTGGGAACTGCCCCATCTCGATCAGCTGGTCGAGCTGTTCGCGAGCGCGTGCTTCGGTGGCGCGCATCTCCGACCGTCGTTCGGCTAGTTGGTCGGCCAGTTCGCCGGTCCCCTCGCTCGTGACGCCGGTCGCCGCGTTGCGCGTCCGGAGGCTTTCGAGTCCTTCGCTCAGCCCGTTCACCTCCTCGGTCAGTGCGTCGAGGCGGTCACGTTCGGCGGCGAGCGCTTCGAGGCCCATCGCGACGCGGACGTTGTCCGGAGTCACACCGGCCTTCGCCCCCCAGGTCGACAGCCACGCCCGACCGGTTCGTTCGGCGTCCGCGGCCCACGTCTCCAGCGTGGCATCGAGCCGGAGGTCACTAACGGCATCGGAAACGCGATCCTCGTCCGGCTTCGCGAGGCGCAGCAGCCGCAGTGACGGGTCGAGTTCACGGACGCGCCGCAGCGCGTTGTCGAGTGCCACGTGCGTCTGGGACGCGAGAAGGATGCGGCTGTCGGGGTTGGCATGCAGCTGCTGGAAGACCAGCTCAGCGATGAAGCGGGTCTTGCCGGTCCCGGGCGGACCTTTGACGACCATCAGGTCGGGTTCGCCGAGGCCGACCCGGAGGGCGGTGCGCTTGTCGTCGTCGAGGGTCTGCTTCGGCGTCGGTTCGCGGACCGCCCGAGCCTCGCTGGCGCGGTCGGGAGCGAGCAAGAGATCGGCGAGGCCGGTCAGCTGCGCGCGTCCGTACAGCACGTTGTCGAGCGCGACGTCCTGCCGCCGCAGCGCCGACAGCGACGCGCGGGTGTCGACGGTTAGTTCGCCGGCCGTGGCCGGATCGCGTCCGGCACCTGCTATTGGCCGAAGGACCGCCTCCTCCCCCGCGACGTTGACCACGTCCCCGGCGAAGGGGAAGCCTCCGCCGTGCGTCGTGGCCGTCCGCCGCTGCTGGAGGAGCCGGCGTGGAGCCGGTCCGTTCGTGACGAAGACCATGGAACCCGACCTGTTCCGTCGAATGTCGAGGTATTCCACAGGGTCGGCGAGTTCTCCCTGGAGGTCGCGGAGCGCACGCAGGACCTGACGCCACTTCTTCAGCGACCACAGACGCTGCTGCTCCTCGTGCTTCCTGCGGCCGATGTCGCGGTGCACTGAGACCTCGTGGATCATGGCGCTGACAGCGTCGGCGGCCGCCTCGACGTCGGCGGCCCGGTCCAGGGTGAAGTCGAGGGCGGCGAGCCAGCCGCGTCGGCGATCGTTCTCGATCTGCTCGTCGGTGGGGCTGGTGATCCGCAGGGCTTGGAGCGCATCCCCTTGGGACGCCACGCGGACGTGGACAGTGAGGTCGTTTCCGACAAGCCGGTACTCCCCCGGCCGTTGTCCGTGCGGGATGATCGCGACGTCGCGGAGGTTCCGAAGGACGAGATCGTGCACGTCTGCCGAGAACAGGTCCCGGTCGCGCTCCAGCTGCTGCGCAACGGCGGGCGGCAGTCGCACCGGCACGCATCCCAGGTCGCTGGCGGTCTCCGGTTCAGTGGCGCAGCACTCGTCGAGGATCGACAGGAGTTCTCCGGCGGTCGCGGGGCGTGTGGCGGGATCGCCGGTGCACCGGGCGAGCACGGTGTCGACATCGGGAGGCAGCGCTGCGCGGGCCGCACGGGCGGCCTCGTCGAGAATCGCGTACGGGTCGTCCGGATCGACGCGGCCCGGCTCCACGCCGCTAACGGCGAAATACGTCATCGCCGCCCACGCGTGGACGTCGCGCGTTCGGGTGTGTACGCCGGTGTCGTTCTCCGGGGGCGCGAACGGCCGGGAGACGTGCTCGGTCATCGTCAGTCCGACCGTGAGGTTGTCGAGCAGCTTCGCTACGCCGAAGTCGGCCAAGCGCGGCGGGCCGTCGCCGACGAGAACGTTGTCGGGCTTGACGTCACGGTGCGCGACGTTCTGGCGGTGCGCATGGGCGAGCGCGTCGACGATCGGTCGTCCGTACTCCGGCCACCACTCCTCCCAGGGGACCGGGTCCCGCCGCACCAGAACGTCCGTCAGCGTTTCGCCGGCCCAGGGGAAGATCAGATAAAGCTCGCCCGTGTCCGGGTCCCGTCCCTGCTCCAAGAGCGGGACGATGCTCGGGTGGTCCAGCGGCGCTAGGCGGGCCTTGACCTCCAGATCGAACGCCTTGACCGCCCACTTGTCGTCCCTGCGCAGCGCTGGGAGGATCTTGATGGCGACGGTGCCGAGACCGTGCTGGGTGTCGAAGGCCTTGAAGACCTCGGACATGCCACCGTCCCCGGCCGGCGGCCCGAGAGCCCAGCGGCCATCGACGATTCTCGGAGAAGCAGCGGTGGCCACGCTGAACATCCTCTCAGCCGGACCCGACTTGCCACGCAGCTTCCGAACCGGCGCACTTCAACGATGCCGGCGACCCGCGGAGTTCGACGTGCAGATTCGGAAACCCGCTAGCAGGGCTTTCGTGAGAGCCCGGCGCTCGCGCCTACGGCGACAAGTTGGACCGTAATTGGACCGTGTTCTCGACCCTCCCCGCCGGGCTCGAGGCGCAAAAGTAGCTAACTTCCAGCGAGTTCTGTAGGGTGAGCGACGGGACTCGAACCCGCGACCGCCTGGACCACAACCAGGAGCTCTACCAACTGAGCTACGCCCACCACGGCGCGCTCTGCTCGCGCGCGAGGGTCGGAATCTAGCACCGCATCGGGCCGCGACGCGCAGGCTCAGGCCGCCCACCGCGCGGGCGAGCGGCCCCTCAACCGGGGTCGACCGCCTCCTCAGGCGGGCCGAGCCGGCCCGCCTCGGCGACCAGCTCGCGGAGCACCGCCTCGTCGACGTCGGACAGGCGCTTGAAGCGCACGCAGCTCTTGCCGACGCTCGCCTTCGGCAGCCGGTCGACGTAGGACTCGGCCAGATAGCGGCCGTCCTTCGTGCACTGCACGTAGAGCGAGACGTGCCCCTTCCGGCTGGCGAGCGAGAGGACCGCCGACTCCCCCTCGCGCCCGGAGGCGTAGCGGTACCGGTAGGTCCCGTAGCCGAGCATCCCCGAGCCGACATGCGGCTCGAGCTGTGGTGCGGCTTCGCGGATCAGCGCGTGGAGTCGCTCGATCTCCGAGCGTCGCGGCTCCTCGAGCCGGCCAGGTAGTCCTCCGTGGTCGGGTCTGCCATAGCGCCCCCACCTGGACTCGAACCAGGGACCTGCCGATTAGAAGTCGGCTGCTCTATCCAGCTGAGCTACAGGGGCCTGGGCATCGGGGTGGCCGGATTCGAACCGGCGGATCCTCCCGGACCCAAACCGGGCGCTCTACCAGGCTGAGCTACACCCCGTGCCGGTGCAACTCTAGACCCACTCGCCCGCGGACGATGTCCATCCACGCCTGCAGCCGTGCCCGGAGGGAGGTGTCGCAGACGCGGATCGTCAACACGCCGTTGACCGAGCGCCAGGCCCCCCGCCGGCACCGGGCCACGTTGGCCGCGGTTCCGCGTCGCTGAGCGTCGCTCTGGCGGGACGTCCGGGCGATCGGCAGGTGACCGACCCAGGAGTGCACGGTCGTGCGCGACACCGCCAGGCGCACGGCGATCTCGTCGATCGTGTGGTGCCGTTCCGTGCGCAGCTCGACGGCCTTCGCCCGTACGTACGCTGGATGGGTCATCGGACGAACGAGGTTCGCACCCGGCCCGGACGCTGGCCCGGACCGACGCCACCACGGGGTCCGCCCCGCCGCGGTAGTACGCTCGGCCGCGCGGTGGCCGACGTCCTGCCCTTCAGAGCGCTCCGCTACGACCTCGGCCGCGATGAGTCGCTCGACGAGCTGACCGCTCCGCCCTACGACGTGATCGATCCGGAGCAGCGCGCCGCGCTGGTCGAGCGCTCGCCGCACAACGTGGTGGCCATCGACCTCCCGGCGGGCGGGGCGGATCCCTACGCCGAGGCCGCGCGCACCTTCGGCGCCTGGCAGGACGAGGGGATCCTCGTCCGCGACGAGTCCCCGGGACTGTGGGCCCACACCCAGGAGTACACGGGCCCGGACGGTCAGCGCCGGAAGCGTCACGGGATCTTCGCGCGCGTGCGGGTCGAGGCGTACGGGCCGGGCCGGATCCGGCCGCACGAGCGGACCCATCCCGGGCCGAAGGAGGACCGGCTCAAGCTCACCCGGGCCACCCGGGCGAACCTCTCCCCCATCTTCGCGCTCTACGACGATCCGGCCGGCTCGGCCTGGCGGGCCGTCGAGCCGGCCACCGCCGGGGCGCCGGACGGGGAGACGACCGATCCCGACGGCACCCGGCACCTGCTGCACCGCGTCGCCGATCCCGAGGCGATCTCCGCGGCCCGCGACGCGCTGGAGGGCACGGAGCTGCTGATCGCCGACGGCCACCACCGCTACGAGACCGCCCGCGTCTACGCCGATGAGATCGGCGGCGACGGGCCGCACCGTTACCTGCTCATGTGCCTCGTGGCCCTGCAGGACCCGGGCCTGACCATCTTCCCGACCCACCGGCTCGTCCGCGGGCTCGAGCCCGCCCGGCAGGAGGCGCTGGCGACGACGCTGCGCGCGCACTTCGAAATTGCCGAGATCGAGCCCGCCGCCCTGCGGCCCCCCGACGGCGACGGGCCGCTGCAGCTCGGCTACATCGACGCGCACTTCAAGCGGGCCTTCCGCCTCACGCTCAAGGATCCCGCCGCGGCCGATCACCTCCTGGCCCCGGCGCTCCGCCGCCTGGACACGGCGCTGCTCGAGGCGCTGATCCTCAAGGGGCCGCTCGGCCTGACCGACGACGCCATCGCCCATCTCGACGGGCTGGGCTACTCGCGCACGGACGCCGAGGCGCTCGAGCGGGTCGAGTCGGGCGAGTATGACGCCGCCTTCTTCCTGCGCTCGAGCCCGGTCGCCCAGGTCCGCGAGATCGCCGCCGCGGGCGAGACGATGCCGCCCAAGTCCACCTTCTTCTTCCCCAAGCTCCTCACCGGGCTCCTCATCAACCCTCTCGACTCGGACTGACACCCATGCCCATCCTGCACGCCTCGGCGAGCCGCCGCACCCACAAGTTCACCCACGACCTCAAGGTCCGCGAGCACCGGCTGACCGCCGACGAGCCGGAGGACGCCGGCGGCGACGACCTCGGACCGAACCCGCAGGAGCTGCTGGCCGCCTCGCTCGCGTCCTGCACGGCGATCACCATGGAGATGTACGCGGACCGCAAGAAGTGGGACCTGACCGGCCTCGAGGTCGACTGCGAGTACTCGCCGGCCGAGCGCGGGGCGGTGACCCGCTTCAAGCTCGTCATGAAGATGCCCGACCACCTGACCTCGGAGCAGATCGAGAAGCTGCAGGTGATCGCCGCCAAGTGCCCCGTGCACCGGACGCTCGAGGGCGAGGTCGCCTTCGACGAGCGCGTCGAGATCCGGCGCTGAGCCCGGCCTCCCTCGCCGACGCGCTCGGCCCGCTCCTGCTCACGCCGCAGGCCGCGGCCGCCCTCGACGTGCACGGCCGCAAGGACGCGGCGGTCCTCGTCCCGCTCTACCGGGGCAGGGACGACCGCGCGCTGCACGCCGTCTTCACCCGCCGCCGGGACGACCTGCGCTCCCACCCCGGCGAGATCTCGTTTCCCGGTGGGCGCCCGGACGAGACGGACGCCGACCTGAGCGCCACCGCGCTGCGCGAGGCGCAGGAGGAGGTCGGCCTGCCGCCCGAGGCGGTCCGGCTCGCCGGCGCGCTGCCGCCGACGCCGACCATCGTCACGAACTACGCGATCTACCCGTTCGTCGGCGCGATCGACGCCGGGTTCCCGTGGGTGCCGCAGGACGCCGAGGTGGCCGAGGTGCTCGAGCTGCGCCTCACCGACGTGCGCGACGGCCACGGCCAGCGGCGCCTCATGCGCAAGGGCGTCCCCTTTCGCACGGACACCTACGAGGTCGGCGAGACGCTCATCTGGGGTGCGACGGCCCGGATCGTCGCCGATCTCCTGCAGCGCCTTGCGCCCCTGATCTGATCGCTTACCCTGGTGGAGGAACGATGCGTTCCGACCTCCACCTCCGGATCTCCGACGCCGATCGCGACGAGACGGTCGAGCTCCTGCGCGATCACCTGCTGGCCGGGCGGCTCGACCCCGACGAGCACGAGGAGCGGGTCGCGGAGGCCTGCCGCGCGAAGTACGGCCGCGACCTGGAGCACGCGCTGCGCGAGCTGCCCGCCCCGCCGACGCCGGCCGGCGCCGTCGTCGCCGCTCCGCCCGTGTTCGTGAAGCCGCGGGACGAGAGCGGCTCGGCGGCGATCGCGTTCGGGATCGCCGCCATGGTCGTCCTCCTCTTCACGGGCGGCTTCGGCGCGATCCTCGCGTTGCCGCTCGGCGTCACCGGCTGGGTGCTCGCCACCCGTTCGGAGCGGCGCCGCGGCCTCCGTCTCGGGATCGCGGCCACCGTCCTCTCGGTGATCGCGCTGGTCGTGTGGATGGTCTGGTTGGTCCTCGGCGTCGCCGTCTTCTTGACTTAACGGAGCGAGCGGCCCGGAGGCCGCTCGCGTCTCGTCCACGCCCTCTCGGACCGGACCAGGGTGGTACGGGGTTCGCGCGGGCGGCGCTCAGCCCTTCTCGATCGGGACGTCGACGAGGTTGCCCCACTCCGTCCACGAGCCGTCGTAGTTCTTGACCGCCTCCTTGCCGAGGAGCTCGTGCAGCACGAACCACGTGTGCGCGGAGCGCTCCCCGATCCGGCAGTAGGCGATGACGTCGGCGCCGTTGGAGACGCCCTTGCCGCCGTAGAGGTCGGCGAGCTCGTCGGCCGACTTGAACGTCCCGTCCTCGGTGACGGCCTGGGCCCAGGGCACCGACGCGGCGCCTGGGATGTGGCCGGCCCGCTGGGCGCCCTCCTGCTCGTAGCCCGGCATGGCGATCAGCTCACCCGAGAACTCCTGCGGCGAGCGGACGTCGACGAGCTTGGTGCCGGAGTCCAGCGAGGCGAGGACCTCCTCGCGCTTGGCCCGGATCGCGTCGTCGCCGGCCTGGGCGTTGAAGGTGGCCGGGGGGTAGGACGGGACGTCGGTCTCCGTCGGGCGACCCTCGGCGATCCACTTCTCGCGCGGGCCGTTGACGAGCTTGACCGCCTCGTGCCCGTAGTACTTCAGGTACCAGTAGGTGTAGGCCGCGAACCAGTTGTTGCGATCGCCGTAGAGGACGATCGTGTGCTCGCTGCCGATGCCGCGGGAGCCGAAGAGCTCGCCGAAGGCGTCCGGCCCGAGGAAGTCGCGCTTGAGCTGGTCCTGCAGATCGGTCTTCCAGTCGAAGCCGATCGCCCCCGGGATGTGCGCCTCGGCGTAGAGCGCCGGGTTCTCGTCGACCTCGACGATGCGGATCGAGTCGTCGTCAAGGTGGTCCTCGACCCACTGGGTGTCGACCAGCACGTCCTTCGCGTATTCGGCCACGGGGAGGCCTCCTGTCTCTCGGGAGCGGAAATCCGACCGGCTTTATGCTGAATAGCCGATGGTAGCGGCTCTACGCCGTGAGCAGGCCCTGCACGGCGTCGCGTGCCTCCGCGAGCCACCGCTCGTGGTCGGCCGGGTCCGCGGTGAGGACGGCCAGCGGGATCTGCCAGGTCGCCTGGGCGGCCCGGGCGATCGCCTCCCCCTCCCCGGCCGGCTCGTAGACGACGCCCCGCACCGGCGTGTCGACGATCTTCTCGAAGAGCATCCGCAGCCGCCCGCCGTGGAGCTCGGGCGCGTCGGCGGTGCCGAGCAGCCAACAGACGATCGTGGTCCCGGCGATGCCCTCCATGAGAGTCGCGATCCGGTCGGGATCGCCGACGTAGGGCTCCGCTCCCGCGGCGGCGATCGCGTCGGCCTTGGCCGGATCGCGGGTCGTGCCGCGGACCGCGTGCCCGGCGGCGACGAGCTCGCCCGCGAGGGCCTGGCC
>CALMNS010000689.1 GCA_937871635.1 uncultured Solirubrobacter sp. | reverse complement strand
CCCCGGTCCTGCGCGCCGACGCGGCCCGGTCGCAGCGCGTGTCCGCCTCGCGCCGGTCGGTCACCGTCCTGGCCTCCTCCTCCGAGGCGGGGGGCGTGGCGATGTCCGGCGTGCTGCGGATCGGCGGCCTGTCGCTGCCGGCCGCCGTCGTGCGGCGCGACGTCGAGGTGGCCGGCGAGGGCGTCGAGCTGCGCTACGCCCTCCCGCGCGACCAGCTCCGCCAGGTCCGTGCCGCCGTGGCACGGCGCCGGCAGGTGACCCTCCGGCTCTCCGTGGTGGCCACCGACGCCGCCGGGAACTCCCGCGAGCTGGCCCTCCCGCGCATTTCCCTGACACGCTGACGGCGCCGCGCGGCGCTTGAGACTTGCGCATCGGTGGAGATCTGGTTGTATCCGCGATAACGCTGGTCGCCGGGGCGGTCGGGGCACCGAGCCCGTCCTCACACTCATTTCGGAGGGGCATTGCGCTCACGTACAAGGCTCGTCGCCACCGCGACGTGCGCACTCACGGCCGTCCTCGCGACGCCGGCCATCACCAACGCCCGTGACCTCAACCCGCGTCCGTGGCAGTCGGTCTTCGACGGTCCGACGTCGGCGGTCAGCCAGCTCAAGGCGAAGGACCGCTCGTCCTTCTCCCTGATCGAGGATCCCCCGTCGGACAACACGGGGCTCCCCGCCACCCGCGAGAACTTCGACGTCGTGTCGTCGCTCAGCCCCCAGCGGTTCGGCGGCGTCCGCGTCGGCGAGATCGCCGACCTCACCGTCCACGAGGGCTACGCCTACCTGAACTCCTGGGACAACGCCTTCTGCGACCGCGGCGGCGTCTACGTGGTGGACATCAAGAACCCGGCGAGCCCGAGGGAGGTCGGGTACATCGAGCCGCTCGCGCCCTTCTACCACGGCGAGGGGGCCCACGCCCGGAGCATCACGGTCCCCGGCTTCGACGGCGACATCCTCGCCGTCAACAACGAGACCTTCGGCTCCAACGTGAGCAACACCTGCGGGCCGGCGAACAAGGCCGGCGGTGGGTTCGACCTCTACGACGTCTCGGACCCGACCAACCCCAGGACGCTCATCCAGGGCGCCGGCGACCGCGACAACGGGACGCCGGGCGACCCCTCCGACGACACCCCGTCGGGCAACTCGTACCACTCCGTCTTCATCTGGGACACGGGCCCCAACGCCTACCTGGTCGCGTCGGACAACGTCGAGGCCGAGGACGTCGACATCTGGGACATCACCGATCCGAGCCGGCCGAGCCAGGTGGCCGACATCGACCTGGCGTCGGCCTTCCCGCAGATCCTCAACAACGAGCGGGCGAACGGCAACGCCGTCTTCAACCACGACATGATCGTCAAGCAGGTCGACGGCCGCTGGATCATGAGCGTCTCCAACTGGGACGCGGGCTACGTCCAGCTCGACGTCACCGATCCGGCGAACCCGGTCTACCTGACCGACACCACGACGGGCGCCGACCCGTTCCGGCCGGCCCTCTTCGGCGAGGGCAACGCCCACCAGAGCGAGTTCTCCGCCGACAACCAGTTCCTGCTGGCCGCCGACGAGGACTTCGCGCCCTTCCGGTCCGTGCTGACCTCCCAGGGCATCGGCAAGGCGCGCTCGGCGGTCGAGGGCGGCGACAACCCGAACCGGATCGCCGACCTGCCCGACGGTGAGCTCGACGGGCCGAGCACCTGGGCCGGCGACGGCTGCAACCCGGCCACCTTCCCCGCGGCCCCGCCCGACGACGGCGACCCCGAGACGGACCGGATCGCGCTCGTCGAGCGAGGCGGGACCCTCCCGGGGACGACGACCGCCTGCGGCTTCGCGAACAAGTTCGACAACGCCCAGGCCGCCGGCTACGACGGCATCGTCATCTTCAACCAGGCCCGTCCCGACGACGGCCAGGTCAACATGAACACCACGGGAACCGACGGCGTCCCGCCGACGATCCCGGGCGTGCACATGCGCCGCGTCGACGCGCTGGGCGCCGAGGGCGCCCTGAGCCCGAGCACCACCACGCCGGCCCCGGGCACGCCCGGGCCGAACGTCACGATCGGCGTGACGTTCGACGGCTGGGGCTACACGCACCTCTACGACGCCAGGACGAGCGAGCGGATCGACTCCTACGCGGTCAAGGAGGCCCAGGACCCGCGGTTCGCCAGCAACTTCGGCGACCTCTCGGTACACGAGTGGGCGACCGATCCGACCGAGCCCATCGCGTACTCGGCCTACTACGGCGCGGGCATGCGGGCGGCGACGTTCTCGCGCTCGGAGGGCATCACGGAGACGGCGAAGTACATCGCCGACGACGCCAACGGCTCGAACTTCTGGGGCGTCGAGGTGTTCACGGCCGGTGACGGCGAGCGGTACATCGCCGGCTCGGACCGTGACTTCGGGCTGCAGATCTTCCGCTACACGGGCCCCGGGGCCCCGAGGCGGCCGGTCTGCACGGACACGTCGGCCACCACGAGGGCCGGGGCGGCCGTCGCCGTGCCGCTCACGTGCACGGACGCGAACACCGGCAACACGCTGACCCGGCGGATCGTCTCCGGGCCCGCGCGCGGGACGGTGAGCCTGTCGGGTACCACGGCGACCTACACCCCCGCCGCCGGCTTCACCGGGACGGACACGTTCACCTTCGTGGCCAACGACGGCGCGGCGGACTCCGCGCCGGCGACGGCCCGGGTGACCGTCCAGGGCGCCACAGGCTCCGGGCCCCGCCCCGGCCGGCCGGCGCCGCAGTTCGGGATCACGTTCCGGTCGAGGCAGCAGATCGCCACCGTCCGCCGGCGCGGCGTGCTCGTCGGCGTGCGGTGCGACTCCCGGTGCACGCTCCGGTTCGAGGTGGTCGTCTCCGCGGCCACCCAGCGCCGGCTCGGGCTCGCCTCGCGGCGCATCGCCT
>CALMNS010000688.1 GCA_937871635.1 uncultured Solirubrobacter sp. | reverse complement strand
CCGCAGCGGGGCCTGCGGCTCGACGCCGTGCCGCCGCCCGTGCTCGATCCACGGCCGGGGGCGACGGCGCCGGCGGACCCGGGCCTGCGTGCGATGGCCGAGAAGATCGCCCCGCTTCGGCTCGCGATCCGCGACGACGCGCCACGCCGGGTCAACCTCCTCATCCCCACCATCGACCTCGCGCACTTCTTCGGGGGCTACATCGCGAAGCTCAACCTGGCCCGGCGGCTGAGCGAACGCGGCGCCCGGGTGCGGATCGTCACCGTCGACCCGGTCGGGCCGCTGCCCCGCGGCTGGCAGCGCGAGCTCGAGGGGTTCGAGGGGCTCTCCGGGGTCTTCGACTCGGTCGAGGTAGCCTTCGGCCGCGAGTCCCCGGGGCTCGAGGTCAGCCGGACCGACGCCTTCGTCGCCTCGACCTGGTGGACCGCGCACGTCGCCGCCGCCGCCCTGGCCGAGCTCGACCGCGAGGGCTTCCTCTACCTGATCCAGGAGCACGAGCCCTTCACCTTCGCGATGGGCTCCTACGCGGCGCTCGCCGCCGGCTCCTACCGGCTCCCGCACACCGCCCTGTTCTCCTCCGAGCTGCTGCGCGACTACTTCCGCCGGCACGGGCTGGGGGTCTACGCCGGCGGCGTCGCCGCCGGGGACGCCGCCTCGGCCGCGTTCGAGAACGCCATCACCGCGGTGGAGCCGCCGACCGCCGAGCAGCTCGCCGGGCGCCGTCCCCGGCAGCTGCTGTTCTACGCCAGGCCCGAGCCCCACGCGGCCCGCAACATGTTCGAGCTCGGGGCGCTCGCCCTCGCCCGCGCCGCGGAGCGCGGCGCGTTCGCCGGAGACTGGCGCCTGCACGGGATCGGCACGGTGAACGCCGCCCGCCGGCTCGACCTGGGCGGCGGCGCCGCGCTCGAGCTCCTCCCCCGGGCCGGCCAGGACGGCTACGCCCGGGTGCTCCGCGAGCACGACGTCGGGCTGGCCCTCATGCACACGCCGCATCCGAGCCTGGTGCCGATCGAGATGGCCTCCGCCGGCATGCTCTGCGTCACCAGCGCCTTCGAGAACAAGACGCCGGAGGCGATGGCGGCCATCTCGCCGAACATCGTCGCCGTCGAGCCGGGCATCGAGGAGATCGCCGACGCGCTGTGCGCCGCGGCCGCCGCGGCCGACGGCGTCGACGCGCGCGCCGCCGGGGCGGCCGTCCGCTGGAGCCGGGACTGGGACACGTCCTTCGACGACGAGCTCGTCGACCGGCTGCTGGGCTGGCTCGCCTGAGCGACAACCGCAGTCGCGGCGCCAGGTGAAGCGGCAGCCTCAACGCACGAACGGCCCGGCGGGGAGCCGGGCCGTTCGGGAGGGTGGGGCTAGGCCGCTTCGCGGAGCGCGAGCAGCTCGGGGCGCTGCGACAGGCGCTTGAGCGCCCGCTCCTCGATCTGGCGCGCCCGCTCGGTCGACACGCCGAGGCGCTTGCCGGCCTGCGACAGCGTCTGCGGCTCGGTGTCGCCGGCGCCGAAGCGCATCTCGATCACGTCGCGCTCGGGCTCGGGCAGCTCGCTGATCGCGGCCTGCAGGGCCTCGGAGCGGAACGCGTCGGACACCTCGTCGTGGACGGACGGGGACTGCACGGCGAGCAGGTCGCCGAGCGACGTGTCGCCGTCCTCGCCGACCGGCTTGTCGAGCGACGCGATCGCGCGCTCGGCCTTCCGGATCTCGATGACCTCCTCGAGCGGCAGCTCGGCGGCCGAGGCGATCTCCTCGTTGCTCGGCTCGTGGCCGAGCTTCGTGGCGAGCTCGCGCTCGACGCGACCGACCTTGCGCGCCCGCTGGGCGACGTGGACGGGGAGGCGGATGGTCCGCGACGTGTTCTCCAGGCCGCGCTGGATGGCCTGGCGGATCCACAGGGTCGCGTAGGTGGAGAAGCGGAAGCCCTTGCGCCAGTCGAACTTCTCGACCGCGCGGATGAGCCCGAGCATCCCCTCCTGGATCAGGTCACCCAGGGCGAGGCCCTGGCCCTGATAGCGCCGGGCGATCGAGACCACCAGCCGGAGGTTGGAGTTGATCATCCGATCCTTGGCGGCCAGGTCGCCCTTCTCGATGCGCTTGGCCAGCTCGATCTCCTCGACCGGGCGGAGCAGCGGGTAGCGACCCGCCTCGCGCAGGAGCAGCTGGAGCGAGTCCATCGTCGGGTCGACGGCGGGCTCGGCCTCCTTCTTGGGGCGGGGGATGTTGGTGACTGATGTCGTTTTGGGGTCCTCTCGGAGCATCTAAAGCCTACTTCTTCTGTCGGAATTATAGCCCGGATGGTTGCGAAGCGCAACCATCCCGCCGGCGACGTCGCCGGTGAAGGGCGCTACCGGCACAGACACCAAGGAACCGAGAAAGATTCACCGGGGTCTACACTTCTACGGTTCGCGCCCCGGAACGGATCGCCTTTGCGCGACCGGGACTCCTAGCCTACGGCACGCGCGCCTGATGGCGCAGCGCGGGCGCCGCTAGCGGCCCGCGGCGCGGTGCGGTCCGGCGAGCTCGGCTGGCTGCACAC
>CALMNS010000687.1 GCA_937871635.1 uncultured Solirubrobacter sp. | reverse complement strand
CCCCGGGCCCGCAGAGCTCCCGGCCCGGCCCCATCGCGACGCAGACGGTGGCCCCGAGGCCGTGGGCGGCCAGGGTCTCGGCCGCCCGCCCCGGGTCCCAGTCGCCGAGCTGCTCGAGCGGCAGCTCCGCCACGTCGAAGCCCCACGCCCGGAGGCGCGGGGCCAGCTCGACGAGCCGCTCGTCGGTGAGCGGCGAGACCCAGATCCAGGCGTTGGCCCCGATCGGGTTCACCGGCTCACTGCTTCTTGCCACCCCACTTCTCCGGGAAGCCGGGCATCTCCTCGCACCCGCAGAGGGCGTAGTGGAGCGGCGGCATGTTCGGCTGGAGGTACCGGTCGAGCGTCTCCTCCGTGATCTTGGGCTGCGGCAGGACCCACTCCTTGGGCACCTCCTCGCCGTTGAGGATCCTCGTCGCGGCGATGACGGCGGTCCTCCACTGGTAGTTGGAGTAGGTCGGCGCGACGGCGGTGAGCCCGTCGTCCTTCCACTTCTTGAGGAAGTCCTGCTGGTCCTCGCCGGTGATCGGCGGGACCTCCACGCCGGCGTCCTCGAACGCCTCGATCGCCGCGACGGCGGTGGCGCCCGCGTCCATCCAGACGCCGTCGAGCTGGCCCTCGCGCTGGATGTAGTCCGAGACGATCGACTTGGTCTTCGCCGCGTCGCCGTCGGTGAACTCGACGCCCACGACGTTGAGCTTGGCCCGGTCGAAGATGCCCTTGGCGCCCGACCAGCGGGTCTCGAGGACGTCGACGCCGGGGAGGATCCGCAGCGCGAGGATCTTGCCCTCGGGCTTGACCTTCTCGGTCAGGAACTCCGCCGCGTCGGCGCCGAAGGCGTAGCCGCCGATCGGGTGCACGAAGGTGACGGGGCAGTCCGTCTCCACGCCGCGGTTGAAGACGACGACGGGGATGTCCTTCTTGCAGGCCGCCTCGACGGCGGGGGTCAGGGTGGCCGTGGTGTTCGGCGACACGATCAGCGCGTCGCACTTGTTGCCGGACGTCAGCGACTCGATGTCGGAGATCTGCTTGTCGTCCTCCGCCTCGGCGTCGACGGCGGTGAACTTGCCGATCTCGGGATGCAGCTCGACCTCGGCCTTCATCGTGGTCAGGCCGGTCTGGCGCCAGGGGTTGTCGTTGGCGGCGTTGGAGAAGCACAGGTTGCGGTTGTCGGCCTTGTCGGACTTGTACTTCGCCGTGTCGACCATCTCCGGGTCGATGGCCTGCTCCCACGGCTTGTCCGCCGGCCCCTCGGGCTTGGCGGTCCGCTGGGCGAGCTGCCGGTCGAAGTCCTCCTGGACGAAGAACTTCGACTGCTCGCCCGTCTGCTTCTCCTTGGCGGCGTCGGGCTGCTGCTGGGAGATCGGCGTCTCCGTCGGCTTGGCGGCGGTGTCCCCGCCGCTGTCGGAGTCGTCGGTCCCGCACGCCCCGAGCACCGCGGCGCAGCCGAGCAGCGCGAACCACCCTCCGGCGTGTCTGCGTCCCCTCATTGCCCCTCCTCCTTCGTCGTGACGACCCGTCACCGAGCGCCTCGCAGCCGGTAGGCGGCGAAGGCGACCGCGACGATGATGATCAGCCCCTGCACGGTGTCCTCGAGCGCGCCCGAGACCCCCTGCAGGTTGAGCAAGGTGAACAGCGCCTCGAGCGTGAGCGCCCCGGCCATGGCGGCGACCACGGACCCGCGGCCACCGCCGAGCACCACGCCGCCGAGCACGCAGGCGGTGATGGCGTCGAACTCGAGGCCCTGGCCGACCTGGGCCGAGACGCCGGCGAAGCCGCCGAGCAGGATCCCGGCCACCGCGGCGCTCACGCCGGAGAGGACGAACGCGAGGGTGCGCACGGCGTCGACCCGCACGCCGGACAGCCGGGCGGCGCGGTCGTTGTCGCCCGTGGCGATGAGCTGGCGCCCGAAGTCCGAGCGGATGAGGGCCACCGACGCCGCGCCGACCGCGATCAGCAGCGGGACGGAGTAGGGCAGCTGGTCGATGAGCGGGATGCCCTCGATGCCGCCCCGGCCGAGCGTCCGGAACTCCTCCGAGAGCGCGCCGCGTGGCGAGCCGCCCGTCCACAGGAAGACGGCGCCCTCGAGGATGAGCAGCATCCCCAGCGTCGCGATGAACGAGGGGACGCGCAGCACCGTGGAGATCAGGCCGTTGACCAGCCCGACGCCCGCGCCCAGGCCGATCAGCAGGGCCATCACGGCGTAGGTCGGCCCGGCCTCCCCGTCGATGAGCCGGGCGCCGACCACCACCACGACGGTGACCAGCGACCCGACGGAGAGGTCGAAGTTGCCCGAGACGAGGACGAAGTACGCGCCGGCCGAGAGGATGACCACCGGCGCCGCCCGCTTGAGGTAGGCGAGGAACGGCCCCGGTTCGAGGAAGTTCGGGTTGAGCGCCGCGATCCAGATCAGCAGCACCGCGAGGAGCAGGAAGATCGTCCCCGTGCTGAACAGGGCCCGGACCGCCCGGCGGCCGCGGCTGCCGGCCGGCGCCTCGAACCCGCGGCCCTCGGCCACGCTGCTCACGCGCGCACCGCCGTTCCGGGGCCACCGACCCGTGCGGAGGACCCGCGGGGCCTCACACGAGCCTCCGCTCGCCCCGGCGGGCGTAGACGGCGACCGCCGCGATGATGATCACGCCGCGGACGACGTCCTTGAGGAACGAGTTGACCTCGAGCTGGTTGAAGGTGTTGTCGAGCACGGCGAGGATGAAGACGCCGCCCAGCGTCCCGAGCACGCCGCCGCGGCCCCCGGCGAGCGCGGTGCCGCCGAGCACCACGGCGGCGATCGACTCGAGGTCGTAGCCGCCGTCCGGGCCGACCGTCGGGGTCCCCGAGCCGAGCCGGCTGGCGAGGAAGAGCCCGGTGACCGCCGCGAGCACGGAGCAGATCACGTGCGCGGCGATGATCGTGCGGTGGGTCCGCACGCCGGAGAGCTTGGAGACCTCCTCGTCCCCGCCGACGGCGAAGACCCGGTAGCCGAACCGCGTCGAGCGCAGCAGAAGGTAGACGAGCACGACGACCCCGGCCAGCAGGAAGACCGAGACGGGCAGGACGCCGAAGCGGGTGTAGCCGAGCGACTCGAAGGACTCGGGGACGGCGCCGGCCGGGCCGTCGTAGCGCGAGTCGATCAGCCCCTTGATGACGAGCGCCATGCCGAGGGTGGCGATGAAGGCGTTGACCCGCAGCTTGGTGATGATCAGCCCGTTGGCCAGGCCGATCCCGGCGCCCACCGCGAGGACGAGCGCGATGGCGGGCAGGAGGTTCGCGCC
>CALMNS010000686.1 GCA_937871635.1 uncultured Solirubrobacter sp. | reverse complement strand
GGCCCGGCCGGTGGCGCCGCGCGTCCGCGGCCCCGGGGGGTACGCCGGCCCCGGCTCGCTCGGCGGCACGAAGTCGGCGTTACGCCGATGACCTCGCGTGCCGATAGGAGCGGCGTGCGTCGCTTCCTGCGCTCCCTCTCGTCCGTGATGATCGCGGTCGGCGTCCTGCTCATCGCCGACGCGATCCTCACCGTCACCTGGCAGGAGCCGAGCTCGGCGGTCTTCACCCACCTTGAGCAGCGCCGGCTCGGCGGCGAGCTCGACCGGATCGGACGCGACTCGCTGACCACGGTGGACCGGCGCGCGCTGGACACCTTGCGCTCGCCCAAGCGGCGGCTCGCGTTCGCCGCCCGGGCGCTGGACCGCCGGACGCGCGACGGCCGGCCGGTGGGGCGGATCCGCATGCGGCGGATCGGCGTCTCGACCGTCGTGGTGGCCGGCACGGACACCGACGACCTGCGTCGCGGCCCGGGGCACTACCCGCAGACGCCGCTGCCGGGCGCCCGCGGGACCGTCGGGATCGCCGGCCATCGCACCACCTACGGCGCCCCGTTCCGCCGGATCGATCGCCTGCGCAACGGCGACCGGATCGAGGTCGAGATGCCGTACGGGCGCTTCACCTATCGGGTCGAGCGCACGCGGATCGTGCCCCCGACGGCCACCTGGGTGACCGACCGGGTCTCCTACGACCGGCTGATCCTCTCGGCCTGCCATCCGCTCTACTCGGCGGCGAAGCGCATCGTGGTCTTCGCGCGGCTCGTCGACTCCGAGCCGCGCGGATCGCTGGCGTAGCGGTGAAGACAAACCGCTTTTCGGAGCGCACACATCGGGTCCCCGCCCCATCCCCGTTGCGGCCAGGACCGCCGATGCTGCTGACAGGATGCAGGTGATCGCCCGATACACCGCCCAGGCGCAGGATGCGCCGCCCCCGCCCTCACCGGCCGAGTCAAGGATGGCCCCCATGAACGAGATCCGCGAGCGCCTCGAGCGCGAGCAGTACGAGGTGGACGCCAACGCCGTCGCCCAGGCGCTGGTCGAGCGTCTGCTGGCCGGCCGGACGGCCGTCCGTCCCGGGTAGCGAGCCCCTCAGTGCTCCCAGCCGCGCCAGTCGGCTGACCCGCCGTTCGTCCAGCGGACGGCGGGAGGCCCCTCGGCGACGACGCCGACCACGGTGAGCCCGGGCAGCGCCGCGGCGGCGGATCCCGGGGCGACGCAGGCGCACAGCTCGTAGTCCTCGCCTCCCGTGGCCGCCAGCCGGGCGGGGGCCTGCCCGAGCTGGGC
>CALMNS010000685.1 GCA_937871635.1 uncultured Solirubrobacter sp. | reverse complement strand
GCGCTCCTCGCCATCGCCGAGGGCGGCACGGCGGCGGTCGCCGTCGAGCCGTTGGCTGCGCGCCTCGGCGCCACCAAGGGCAGCTTCTACTGGCACTTCCGCGACCGCCGAGCGCTCATCGAGGCCGCGCTGGCCACCTGGGAGCGCACGGCCACCGACGAGATCATCGCCGACCTCGAGCGCATCGCCGATCCGGTGGAGCGCCTGCGCAGCGGGCTGCGGATCGCCATGGAGCTCGAGGAGGACGAGTACCCGGATGTCCGGCTCCTGCCGTCCGTCACCGACCCGCTGGTCGCGCCGGTGGCCGCCCGCGTGCAGCAGAAGCGCCTCGCCTCCTTAGCGCGCTGCTTCCGCGAGATGGGCTTCCCGCCCGCCGAATCACGCCGCCGGGCGCGGCTCGCCAACAGCCTCTACGTCGGCTGGTTCCACCAGCGACTGGTCGAAGGAAAGGGCCACGCGACGTCCCGGCAGCGGTCCGACTACCAGCGCGCCGCCCTGAAGCTGCTCACGGCGCCCTGAGGGTCGCCGCGAAGCACGTCGGGCCTGGAAGCGGCAGCTCCCCCCGCCCGGTGGTTGGCGTGGGCACCGATGTCACGATCCGGCGGGGGGCCTCGTCACGGGATCATGACCAAGCACATCGTGATCACCGGGGCCACCGGCGTCGTTGGGCGCCGCGCCGTCGGGGAACTGCTCGCAGCCGGCCACCGGGTCGCCGGCGTCACGCGGTCGGCGCGTGGTGCGCGGCTGCTCGAGGGCCTCGGCGCACGGGCCGTCGAGGCCGACGTCTTCGACGCCGCCGCCCTGGCCGGGGCGTTCGCGGGCGCGGACGCCGTCGTCAACCTCCTCACCCACATCCCGCCCGCCGACCGGATGGGCGCGCCCGGCGCCTGGGACGAGAACGACCGGCTGCGGCGAGAGGCGTCCGCCGTCGTGGCGCGGGCGGCGCAGGAGGCCGGCGCAGAGCGCCTCGTCCAGGAGTCGCTCGCGTTCGTGTACGCCGACGGCGGCGACGCGTGGCTCGACGAGGACGCACGAGTCGACGGCAGGAGCACGACCTCGACCGCGCTCATCGCCG
Source organism: uncultured Solirubrobacter sp. (assembly GCA_937871635.1). GTDB lineage: Bacteria > Actinomycetota > Thermoleophilia > Solirubrobacterales > Solirubrobacteraceae > JACCYI01. The sequence continues at coordinate 18,572 of CALMNS010000685.1, read as the reverse complement.
AGGCCAACGCCACCGAGCGGTTCGCGGGCGACACGGTGGTCCTGCGCTTCGGCTACTTCATCGGGCCGGACAGCGCCCTCACCCAGGCGGACGTCGAGAACGCGCGCCGCGCGGGGACGTCGCCGAGCCTCGGCCGGCGCGACGCCTACCGACCGACGCTCTGGCTCGACGACGCCGGCACGGCGGTCGTGGCCGCCCTTCGCGCGCCGGCGGGGGTCTACAACGTGGCCGACGAGGACCCGCCCACCCGCGCGGAGATCGACGCGGCGCTCGCCGCCGCCGTGGGCCGCGACGCGCTACGGCCAGCGATGGACGACGTCCCGGCGGTGCTCGAGCCGGTGGCGCGCTCCCAGCGCATCACCAGCCGCCGGCTGCACGAGGCGACCGCCTGGGCTCCGCGGGTGCGGGGCGGCACCGACGGCTGGCGCCTGATCGTCGAGGAGCGCAGGGCCGCATGACCGCCACGCGACAGAGGAGGATCCTGCGCCTCAGATCGCCGGCGCCGTCTCCGCCGCTCGGGCCTCGGCCGCCAGCACGGTCTTGATGCGGTCGCGCAGCTTGGCTTTCTGGACCTTCCCGGCCATGTTCTTGGGCAGCTCGTCCACCGGCTCGATCCGCTCGGGGACCTTCTGGATCGCGAGCCCACGGTCGCGCAGGTACTGCGTCAGCTCCGACAGGGTCGGCGGTCCGTCGCCCGCGGCCACGACGAAGGCGCAGGCGCGCTCGACCATGACGGGGTCCGGCATGGCGACGATCGCGACTTCGGCGATCTTCGGGTGCGCGTGGAGGTGGTCCTCGACCTCCTTGACGCTGATGTTCTCGCCGCCGCGGAGGATGATGTCCTTCTTGCGACCGTCGATGGTCAGCTGGCCGCGCGGGTCGAGCCGGGCCAGGTCGCCGGTGGCGAACCAGCCTTCGGCGTCGAAGACCTCCTCGTCGGGCGGTGGCATCAGGTAGCCGGTGAACCGCTCCGGTCCACGCACGAGGAGCTCGCCGCGCTCGCCGTTCGGCACGTCGGCGCCGGCCTCGTCGACGATCCTCAGCTCCGTCCCCTCGACCGCTCGTCCGTCGGTCTCGGCGCGCCAGTCGAGCGGGTCGCCCACCCAGGCCTGCGTCGCGGTCGGGTACTCGGTCGATCCGTACCCGCGAGCGATGGTGGCGTCCAGGCGGGCCTCGGCCTCGCGGACCAGGTCGGGCGGCACGTCAGCCCCACCGACCCCGACCCAGCGGAGGGACGAGATGTCGCGTCGGTCGAGGTCCTCGCAGTGCGTCAGCCCGTGGAGGAACGGCGTGGCCGCCGCCGTGAAGGTGCATCGGTGGCGCTCGATCAGCTCCAGCGCCTTCCTCGGCTCCCAGACGTCCTGGAGGACGACGCGGCTGCCGATCATCGGCGGGAGCTGCACGCCGTACAGGAGGCCGGTGACGTGCGTCAGGGGCGACGGCATGAAGATCCGGTCCTCGCCGGTCAGGCCCCAGCTCTCGGCGCATCCCCGGTTCTCGCGCACCAGGGTCACGTGCGGGTGGACGACGCCCTTGGGGTCCGAGGTCGTGCCCGAGGTGTACATGAGCAGCGCCGGGTCGGTCGCCGCTCGCTCGATCTCGGGCGCGGCGCCGGCTTGCAGCATCGCCTCGAAGGCGTGGCCGCCGGCCGGCTCGCCGCGAACGACGACGGTCTGCCTGAGCGCGGGCAGCTGCGGTGCCATCTCGGCGACCATCTGCCGGTAGTCGAAGCCGCGGAACACCGGCGGGTGCACGAACACCTTGGTCTCCGCTTGGCGCAGGATGAACTCGACCTCGCCTCGTCGATAGATCGGGATGAGGGGGTTGCTGACCGCGCCGCGGCGGAGGATCCCGTAGTGGAGGGGGATCGCCTCCCACCAGTTGGGCAGCTGCCAGGAGACGACGTCTCCCTTGCGCACGCCCATCTCGTGCAGCGCACCGGCGATCGCGCACGTGCGCGCTTCGAGCTCCGCGTAGGTGAAGCTGTCGTCGCCATCGGCGATCGCCGCCCACGAGGCGGACGCGCCGTCCGCCGCCAGCGCGGACACGAAGCCGTCGATCAGCTCCTCGCTCCAGAGACCGGCCCGTCGGTAGCGCTCGGTCTCCCCGGGGGGAGGTGTGAGCGTCACGGCCATCAGGCACCGCCTTGCGCCGGCGGCTCGATCCGCACGCGGTCCAGGACGTTGAGGCAGGCGCGGCACTTGGTCACCCGGAGCCATCCGCGGTAATCGACCAGCCGGTACTTGAAGACGGCCTCGTTGCCGCACTCGGGGCACGCGGCGTCGACCGGCTCCAACGGCTCGTCGATGGTCAGGTCGGTGGGCTGTGGGAACAGCATGTTCGTCCTCCCTCGTCTAGCTGCTCATCCGAGGTCGGCCCCGTACAGCCGCTCGGCCTCGGCGGGTGAGACGATCTCGTTGCGCACGTCGCGTCGCACGGCCTCCGGGTCGCGCTCGCGCGGGTCCCCGTAGCCGCCTGCCCCGGCGACCTGCAGTGCGATGACGTCGCCGGCCTTGAAATGGACGCCGGCGAGCTTGCTGATCCGGAACACCGCGCGCGCGTCGTCCGGGTCGATGGGTGCGCCATCGTCGGGGTCGGCGAAGCCGGCCACCACCTCGGGCTCGGCGAGCTCCTCGAGGCCCGACCAGCGGGCGAGGCTGCCCTTGTGCAGGAGGATGCTGGCCATGCTGCCGCCGCCGCCCCCGAACGCCCCCTTGGTCGGGAACCGGCACTGCTCGAGCTGATAGGTGCTCTCGGAATCGACGAGCGGCGCGATCACCACCCGGGTGGCCGGGCCGCCCCGGTGCATGCCGGCACCGGCGGTATCGGTCACGAACTCTCGCTCGAGGAAGAGCAGCGGCTGCGCCTCTTCCTCGAACTCGATCGAGGTTTCGACCGCGTTGCCCTCCTCGATCGGCATGTAGCAGCAGCCGTCCCCGAGGGCACTGCCCCCGAAGGGGCCCAGCGGAAAGCGGATGTAGACGAACGGGATCGGGTGCTTGAGACGGGTGTCGATCCCGGCGAAGCTGAGGATGCAGATGTCGTCGTAGTTCTCCCCGACGGCGAGCTTGGGATCGGCCTGCGAGATCGCCATCTTCACCAGGGTGGTGCTCTTGACGAGGAAGAACAGGTGCCCGGAGTTGGTCGACATCGGGGGCAGCGCGTGGAAGCACGAACCGGCGGGCGCGACGACGTGGACCGGGCGGTATGCGCCGGCGTTCGGGGGGACCGACTCGAGCAGGATGGCCTGGAGGCCCAGATGGGCGGCCGAGACCGTGTCGGACCATTGGCACGCGTAGCCGTTCCAGTCCTCGCGCGCGGAGCCCGAGAAGTCGATCTCGATCTCCGAGCCGAACTTGCGGACCGTGCACCGGAGGAGCATCGGGTCGCCCTCGGAGTCGTTGTCGAGGTGGTCCTCGGCGTGGTACGTGCCGTCGGGGATCTCGAGCAGCGCCCGCCGGACCGCTCGCTCGGAGTAGTCGAGGGTGTACTCGACCGCGCTCAGGTACGCGTCGGGGCCGTAGCGGTCGACGTAGTGGCCCACCATGTCCGCGCCGACCTGCAGCGCGGCCTTGACCACCTGCAGGTCGTTCGAGCTGATGTCGGCGATCCGTGTCTGCTCGGTGAACAGCTCGACGGTCTCGCGCACCAGCTCGCCGCGCTTGTAGAGGAGCCGCGGGGACAGGCGGATGCCCTCGGCGTACACGTCCCGTTGGAGGCCGGGGCCGAAGCCGGTGGGGACCGGGCCCCCGATGTCGAGCCAATGGGTGATGCTGGCCGCGAAGCCCATCAACCTGCCCTCGTGGAAGATCGGCATCACCGCGCCGACGTCGTTGACGTGGCTGCCGCCGCGGTACGGGTCGTTGTAGATGACGACGTCGCCGGGCTCGAAGCGCTCGGCGCCCCAATGCTCGATCGCCATCCGCGCGTAGTACTGGTTGATGACGAAATGCGCCGGTGCGCCGGTCGACATGGCGATCGCATCGAAGTCGAGGTCGCGGGCTTCGTCGCGGGGGCCGAGCAGCCCGATGCCGAAGTCGTTCATCTCGCTGAGCAGGGGGCTGAGGGCCGCGGCGTTGATCTTCAGCTGCATCTGCAGCGAGATGTACCGCAGGGCGTGCCGCAAGACCTCAGCCACCGTCAGGTCGATCCCATAGCGCGATTCGACCTCCTGAGCGCTGAGCGCGGAGGTCGAGCTCTCCTTCTCCTGCCGAACGGACATCAGGCCTCCCTGAGGTCGACGACGAGGTCGCCGACCGAGTTGACTTCGGCCACGTCGCCGTCTCCGATGACGGCGGTGTAGCTCGGTGCTTCGACGACCAGGGGCCCGACCAGACGCTGGCCGGGCGCGAGCGCAGCCCAGTCGTAGACGGGCACGTCCTGGTGGCGCTCCCCGCCGATGACGATGTCGCGCTCGCCCTTCGGCTTACCCTCGTCGCGAGTCTCGAGCTCGGGGGGAAGGACCTCCCGGGCGGCCGACTCCACCGCTCGCGTGCGTAGGGTCGAGACGTAGATGTCGGCCGCGAGGGTGTACCCGAACTGCCTGCGGTGCGCCTCGTCGAAGACCGCCCTGAGGTGCGCGAGCGGCTGCGGGTGGCTCGGGTTCACGAGGGCCTCGAGCTCCGAGCGCTGACCGGCGTACATCGCATCGATGCGGAACTCGAGGTGGGCGTCCTCGCGGCCGGGAGCCTCGCCCAGACGCGCTCCGCTCTGCCTCAGCCGGGCGAAGAGCTCCGCCGCGAGCTCCTCGGTGGCGGCCGCCATCACGGGCGTCACCTCCTCCTCGAAGACCCTCGCCCCGAGCAGGCCGAAGGCCGAGAACACGCCGGCGAGCGCCGGGATGATGACGCGCGGCATCCGGAGGGACCGGGCGACCTGCGTCGCCACCAGCGGGCCGGCGGCGCCGTAGGCGAGCAGCGCGAACTCTCGAGGATCGGCTCCGCGGTAGACGGTCAGCTGGCGCACCGCCTCGGCCATGTTGTGGATCGCCACCTCGGTGACGGCGATGGCCAGGTCGACCGGCGTGGCGCCGAGCTGGTCGCCGAGGGCGGCGTAGACCCGCTCGGCGGCGTCGACGTCGGGGGGGATCTCGCCACCGAGCTCGACCTCCGGATCCAGCATCCCGAGCAGGAGGAATGCGTCGGTCACCGTCGCCGACGTGCCCCCGCGTCCGTAGCACGCGGGTCCCGGATCGCTGCCGGCGCTCTCGGGTCCGACGTTGAGGCCGCCGGCGGCGTCGAGCGACGCGATGCTGCCGCCTCCCGCCCCGATGCTGTAGATCTCGAGCACCGGGATGCCGGCGATCAGGTCGTGCTCGAGCTCGAGCTCGCGCTTGATCGACGCCCGCCCGTCCGCGATGACGGCGACGTCCGTGCTGGTGCCGCCCATGTCGAAGCCGACGAGGTTCGGGATCTGGAGGCGACGGGAGTACATCTCAGCGCCCATGACCCCGCCGACGGGCCCGCTGTTGAGGGTCGTGACGGGGCGTGCCGTCGCCTGCTCGGGCGCGACCAGACCTCCGTCGTTGGTCATGAACATCAGCGGCGCCGCGTACCCGGACCCCTGGAGCCGATTCTCCAGCTCGGAGGTGTAGGTGTCCATGAGCGGCTGCGCGTAGGCGTTCAGCACGCAGGTGCAGAACCGGTTGTACTCCCGGGGGTACGGCGCGATGTCCGCCGACGTGCTCACGCTCAGCTGGGGGAAGCGCTCGCGGACGAGCGCCGCCGCCCGCTCCTCGTTGCCCGGGTGCTTGTAGGAGTGCAGGAAGCAGATCGCGACGCTCTCGCACCCGTCCCCGACCAACCCCGCGACCTCCGCGAGCAGATGGGCCTCGTCGAGCGCGACGACCGTCCCGCCGTCGGCCCTGACCCGCTCGGGCACCGTGCGCCGCCGGTGACGTTCGATGATCGGCCTGAGCTCGTGCGGGCGGCGCCACCGTGGATCGATGAGGGCGTCCTCCCACGGCCGCCACGCGCGCCCCATGTCGAGGAGGTCGCGGTAGCCCATCGTCGTGACGAGCCCGACCTGGGCGCCTCGGCGGGTCAGGATCGCGTTGAGCGCGACGGTCGTGCCGTGGACGACGCGCTCGACGTCCTCGCCGTCGATGCTCGCCTTGCCGAGCGCGTTCAGCGTCCCGCTGGGCAGGTCTCCGTGCGTGGTGAGCGACTTGACGGCCGCTCGCACCCGGTCGCCCTCCGCGACCACCAGGTCGGTGAACGTCCCCCCGGTGTCAATGCCGATTCTCAGCGTCAACGCCCTCTCCCTCTCCTCTCGGGCCATCAGTGACTAGAAGCAGCCGACGTGCTGGCCACCGTCGGCGGCGATCACCGTGCCGTTGGTCCAGCGGCTCTCCTCAGAGAGCAGGAACAGCGCGACGCGCGCCATGTCGTCCGGAAGGGCGATCTGGTTCATCGGCGAGTAGGCGGCGACCTCGGCCTGCGCCTCCGGCGTGGGCAGCCAGGCGTCGTACATGTCCGTCTTGGTGCTGCCGGGGGCGATCGCATTGACGCGCACCCCCGAGCTGGCGTACTCGAGCGCGACGCTCTTGGTCATCCCGATCACGCCCCACTTCGAGGCGATGTACTCGGAGATGTTGGGCATCCCGATGATGCCGCCGACCGAGCTCACGTTGACGATCGAGCCCCCACCGGCCGCCAGGATCGCCGGGATCTCGTACTTCAGGCTGTAGTAGAGGCCCATCAGGTTCACGTCGAAGACCTGGCGGACGTAGTCGCTGTCGGTCTCGGCGATCGGCTTCCCGGAGCCCGAGAGGGCAGCGTTGTTGACGGCCCCGTCGAGGCGGCCGAACCGCTCGACGGTGGCCTCCACGGCCTGGGCGACCGAATCCTCATCGGTCACGTCGAGGCTGACCGCGAGTGCGTCGCCTCCTTCGGCGGTCAACTCGTCGACGAGTCGATCGAGCCGGTCCTTGCGGCGCGCCCCCACGACCACGCCGGCGCCCTCGGCCACGAAGCGCCGCGCCGCCGCGTCGCCGATGCCGGATGAGGCCCCGGTGACGAAGATCACCTTGCCCTCGAGTCTCCGGGCCTCGATCGTGATCGGCTCGGGATTGTGATTGGGGTGAGCCGTCGAGATGACCGCCATCGAGTTCCTTCCAGTCGCGTAGTGATCGCTGCTCATCGGGACAGTGGCCCTCCGGGCACCAGCGCATCTCGCCGTGGCGGCGTGAACCTCCGCCGCTGGAGTGAGACCGATGTCCTTCGAGCTTGACCCGTCGCGAAGTCACTGACCGCTAACGAACCGCGGAAGCTCCCTCGTGACGCGCAGCGTGCCATACCCGCGAGGTCATGTCAAGCACGACTAACCCTTCCTGATCGGAGAACCGACGCAGGCCGTCCGCCCCGGGGCGGATGCCCGCGGCCTCGCGGCCGCCTCGCACCTCGCCGGACCGCTCGGTCGGGGTGCGCCCTCTCGCCATCGCGGCGCAGCGGCGGTCACCCATCGCTCACGCGTCGGCGCGAACCCGCCGCAGCGCCTGGATCGACATCCGGACCGCCCCTGCAGGCGACACAGGAGGTCACGGCCGGCGCCGTCGCGCGTTACTCGTCCTGGGTCGGCTCGCGCGTGATCCCCAACGTCGCGTAGGCCACCGACCTGAGCTCTGACTCGAAGCTGGGACTCGACTGGAGCCGGCGGTTCCGCACGAGATCGTCGATCACCGTCTTGGTGACGTTGACCAGCACCGCGGCTCGCGGCGCCTCGAGCTCAGGACGAGCCGCCATGAGCCATCGCTGCCACTCGGCGAGATTCTCGGACTGCGCTCGGTTCAACCGCTCCCGCGACTCCGCGGGCAGGAAGAGGCGCTCGGTCAACGACAGGGCGACGAGGTCCGAGAACTGGGCGGCGAGGCCCACGTACCCGTCGATCAGCCGGTCGATCACCCGGTCCGATCGCGGCTCGTTCGCAAGGGTGCGCAGGGTCTCGAGCGCTCGCCACTCGCTGAGTCGCGTCACCGCCGCGACGAGAATGTCGGCCTTGTTGTCGAAGTACCGGTAGAGCGCCGGTCCGACGAGCCCGACCTCGCGACCGATGTCATCGATGCTGACGCCCGCGTACCCGCTTCGTCGAAAGGCGCTCGCCGCCGCCGCGATCAGCTGCTCGCGCCGGGAACCGGAGGCTCGTCGCTCCTCCGGGGTGCGGGGTCGGGAGACGGCCTCCGCGGAGTGAGACAGGATCACGCGGTGAGCCGCGCTGACCAGCTCGTGCACGAGCTGCGCGCGCGAGAGGCTGAAGTCGAAGTACGCCGGGCTGCTGACGATGCTGCCGATGGTCCACGCCCGGAGCTGAAGCGCATCCCTGCCCAAGTCCGACCGCTCGGGGAGGATCATCAACGGGATGTAGCTGTTGGCCAGCATCTTCGTGCGCTCGCGGACGAGGTTGAAGTCCTCCTGGTCGAGGTGCCGGGCCTCCCGCTGCCACAGCACCGACAGCCGCCGGTTGTCCAGGCTGATCTCGACCAAGGCCGCCAGCTTGTCCTCGACGGGAACGTCGGAGGATCCCTTCGAGATCCGTTCGATCACCTCGATGACGGGGAGCTGCTCTCTGAGCACCACGTGAGCCAGGAGCGCCTGCTTGTTCTGGTAATGCCGGTAGATCGCGCGAGGGGTGATCCCCGCGGCCTCGGCGATGTCCTCCATCTTCACGGACTGGTAGCCCCGCTCCGCGAAGAGCTCGCTGGCCTTGGCCGCGATCTGCGTCCCGCGATCCCGGGGACGTCGCGAAGGTGGATCGTCCGCTACGACGGCTGCGGCTTTCAAGAAGTCCCGCCCAGAACCACCGTGCGCTCCTCGACTCGGTCGATGTGCCCTTCGGGCCGCGATGCTACCGAAGCCGCCAGGCGGGCCACATGGCCCGTCCCGGCCTCGGGTCGGGCTCAGGAGTGCGAGTACTCGGGCGTTCGCCTCTCGAGCGCGGCGTTGCGAGCCTCGTGCGAATCGGGGTGCGCCGAGAGCCGGGTCGTGACGCGCTGCTCAGCCTCGTATCCGCTCTTGAGGTCCATGACCTCGATCGTGTTCAAGGACTCCTTGGCGTGGCGCAGGACGGCCCGGCTGTGCGTCGCCATGCGCTCGGCGAGCGCGAGCGCGGCGTGCATCAGCTGCTCGTCCGGCACGACCTCGTGGATGCCGCCGTAGGGGAGGAGATCCGCTGCGGAAGCGTGGTCAGCGGTGAAGTACAGCGTCCGCATCACGTGCTCGGGCACCAGGCGGCGCATGTGCCTCGCGCCTCCCATGACGCCGACCCCCACCTCGGGGACCCCAAGCCGCGCGCTCTCGGCGCAGACGATGCTGTCGCAGCACGCCGCGAGCGCGACTCCGGTGCCGACGGCGATGCCCTGGACCGCCGCGATGATCGGCACCGGGCAGTCGTAGACCGCCGCGAAGGTCTCCCGGACGAGCTGCTGTCGACCCGGGGAGTTCTGAGGGGTGAGGCTCGCGAACTCCTTGAAGTCGTGGCCTGCGCAGAAGTGGGCCCCCTCGCCACGGAGGACGACCACGCGGACCTCGGGCAGGAGCTCATCCACGCGGCTGAACAGCGCTCGGATCTCGTGGCACATCTCGGCGTCCACGGCGTTCACCGGGGGTCGATCCAAGGACACGATCGCGATGGGTCCCCGGTCGTCGATCTTGAGGTAGCGGAAGTCCAGACGCTCCCCGACTCCGGCGTCCGCCGTCATCTCACTCATCTCGATGTCCTCCTGTCTCGCACCCCGAACCCGGGAGAGCCGATTGGCTGCCTGGTCGATCGGTGCGGTTCTGTCTATGACGGTTCACGCTCGCTTGCGGAGCGCGACCTGTCGGATGGGCTAAGTGCTTCGCACAGTAGCCGCGATGCGTCAAGCTTGTCAATGGCGACTAACTCAATTGGGGGACGGTGCGGTACAGTAGGGGCACGCGGCGCCGCACGCCGGCACCGGCGAGCCGAGCATCGAAGGAGACGATGGAGATGAGAGAAGCAGTCGTTGTGTCGGTCGCGCGGACGCCGATCGGCAAGGCCTACCGCGGCGCGTTCAACGACACCACCGGCCAGGAGCTGGGCGGCCACGTCATCGCGGCGGCCGTCGCGCGGGCCGGCCTCGAGGGCGACGAGGTGGAGGACGTCGTGCTGGGGTGCGCCATGCAAGAGGGATCGACCGGCTTCAACCTCGCGCGGCAGGCGCTGCTGCGCGCCGGGCTGTCGCCCTCGGTGGCCGGCATGAGCATCGACCGGCAGTGCGCCTCCGGCCTGATGGCGATCGCCACCGCGGCGAAGCAGATCACCGCCGACGGCATGGTGATCACCGTCGGCGGTGGCGTCGAGTCGATCTCGCTGGTGCAGAACGAGCATCGCAACGTGCATCGCGCCGAGGACCCCTGGCTGGCCGCGCACGGCCATCACCTCTACGTCTCGATGCTCGAGACCGCGGAGAACGTCGCGGAGCGCTACGGGATCACGCGGGAAGCACAAGACGCCTACAGCCTCGAATCGCAGCGGCGCACCGCCGCCGCGCAGCAGGCCGGCCGCTTCGACGACGAGGTCGTGCCGTTGCCGAGCACGAAGCTCGTCACCGGCGACGGCGGTGCGACGCACGAAGCGGTCACGCTCGAGCGCGACGAAGGCAATCGCCCGAGCACCGAGCTCGCGGGGCTCGCCGGGTTGAAGCCCGTCCTGCCGGACCGGCCGGGGCATCCGACCACCATCACGGCCGGCAACGCCTCGCAGCTCTCCGACGGGGCCGCCGCCGTCGTGCTCATGGAGGCCGGTGAGGCGTCCAGGCGGGGACTCGAACCGCTCGGCGCCTATCGCGGCATCGCCGTCGCCGGATGCGAACCCGACGAGATGGGCATCGGGCCCGTGTTCGCGGTCCCGCGGCTGCTGGCGCGGCATGGCCTCAAGGCGGACGACATCGACCTGTGGGAGCTCAACGAGGCGTTCGCGTCCCAGACGCTGTACTGCCGCCAGCGCCTGGACGTCGACCCGGCGCGGCTCAACGTCAACGGCGGGGCGATCTCCGTCGGGCACCCCTACGGCATGAGCGGCGCGCGGATGGTCGGGCACGCGCTCCTGGAGGGTCGCCGGCGCTCGGCGAAGCACGCCGTCGTCACGATGTGCATCGGCGGCGGCATGGGCGCAGCGGGCCTGTTCGAGGTCTATGCGTGACGAGCGTCGCCCGGCGCGGCCCGCCACGCCGGACGGATCGGACCCGGGTCCACTCAGGCGCCCTGCCTGCCGGCGGGCGTGAGCCGCTGGGTGAGGGCGCGCGCGCGGCTGCGGACCGCGCCCCCCACGCCTCGGGTGTAGATGGCGAGCGCGAGCAGCGTCAGTCCACCCGTGAGGATGAAGTTCCAGCCCTCGCCGAGGCTGAGGGTGGTCGGCAGCGTGAGCCCGAGCGCGAGCAGGACCGAGCCGAGCGCGCAGCCGAAGAAGGTGCCCCGACCGCCGAGCAGGCTCGCCCCGCCGACGATCGGCGCGGCGATCGCGAGCAGCACGTACTGGTCGCCCACCGTCGGGTCACCGACCCCGACCTGCCCCGCGAGGACCACGCCGGCCACGCCGGCCAGCGCGGCGCACAGCACGTAGCTGAGTCGACGCAGCCGCGGCGCGTCGACCCCGAGCCGGTAGGCGAACCGGGCGTCGAGCCCGACCGCGCGTAGGCGCAGGCCCGTGCCGGTCGAGCGCAACCGCCAGTCCGCGATCAGGAACAGCACGCACAGCACCAGGAGCGGCAGCGGGAAGACCCAGATCTGCCTCGTCAGCAGCTCGGTCAGCCCGGCGTCGATGACGCCGCCGGGCGTCGGGCGCAGCGTCAGGCCGACCCCTTGCAGGAGTCCCAGCGTCGCGATCGTCGCGATCACCGGTGAGACGTGCAGCCGCTCGATCAGCGTCGAGTTGCCGATCCCGATGAGGGTTCCCACGCCGATTCCGACCGCCAGCGCGAGAAGCAGCGCCACCACCGTCGAGCCGCTCTGCACCCAGTAGGAGAGCAGGCAGACGGTCACGCTCATCGTGGCGCCGACCGAGATGTCGATGCCGCCGATGAACATGACGACGAACTGGGCCGCCGCGATCGCCGCCAGCGGCGACGCCAGCAGCAGCAGGTTGTAGATGCCGGCCGTGGTCAGGAAGCTGCTCTGCTGGCTCTGGACGTAGGCGGAGAGGAGGACGAGGACGATCGCCAGGAGCCCGAGCCGCGCCCCGTCCGGGTGCCGGCCGACCGCCTCACGCAGCCGTGTCCTGCGCGACGAAGGCCCCGACGACACCTGTCCGGCGGCAACCTCGCGCTCGGGCCCCGTCTCGTGACCGGTGAAGGCGTGGACGATCCGCGTCTCAGAGGCGTGCTCGCCGTCGAGCTCGGCGACGATCTGGCCGCGGGACAGGACGATCACCCGGTCGCATAGGCCGGCCAGCTCCGCCGCGTCGGAGGAGACGACCGCCACCGCGAGCCCGGCTTCGGCGCTCTGGCGCAGCATCCGGTAGATGTCCAGGCGCGAGCGGACGTCGACACCCTGCGTCGGCTCGTCGCAGAGCAGGACCCGCGGGTGCGTCTCGAGCACCTTCCCGAGTGCGACCTTCTGCTGGTTGCCGCCGGACAGCGAGGTCATCGGCTCCTCCGGCGAGCCGAGGCGTACGCCGTAGCGCTCGATGCTCTCCTGCACCTGCCGCTCCTCGCGGCGCCTGGTCACGACCCCGCCGCGGGAGAGCTTGCCCAGGACTCCGAGGACGAGGTTCTCGCGGATCGGCAGGGTCTGGTGAAGCGAAGCATTGCGGCGGTCCGAGGAGAGGTAGGCGACGCCGGCGGACCAGGCCCGATCGAAGCTCGCGATGGGGCGGCCGTCGACCGCGAGAGCACCGCCCGGATCGTCCATCGCGGCGAGGCCTTCGAGCAGCTGGAGCTGGCCGTTGCCGTCGGCGCCGGCGATCCCGAGGATCTCGCCGCGTCGCAACTGCAGATCGATCGGCCCGTACTCACCGCCGCTGAGCGCGCGGGCCTCGAGGATGACCTCCCCGGCCTGCCCGGTCCGCGCGGGGAACTCGACGTCGACGCTGCGACCGGCCATCAGCTCCACGAGGGCGGCCTGGTCGATCGAGGCGGGGTCGTAGGTGCCGCGGTAGCGGCCGTCGCGCAGGACGGAGATGCGATCCGCGATGCGGAAGACCTCCGAGAGGCGGTGGGTGACCAGGAGGACTGCGCAGCCGTCCGCGCCGGCGTCGCGCATGAGCTCGAGCGCGACGTCGACGCCGGCGGCGTCGAGCGCCGAGGTCGCCTCGTCGAGCAGCAGCACGGCCGGCCGCGCCATCATCGCCCGGACCATCTCGAGCAGCTGACGGTCGGCGGCGGAGAGCCTGCCGGCCTGGAGCCCGGGCGCCATGCGCCCGAGACCGAACGCCTCCAACCGCTCGCCGGCCCACCGGATCACCTCGCGATACGGCGGCCGGGCGGCCGGCGGCGTGCCGAGGAAGAGATTCTGAGCGATCGACAGCCCGGGGATGACCGAGCCGTCCTGGAACACGGTCAGGGCCCCGTTGCGCTGCGACTCCCAAGGCGTCGGGCGACGGCACGCGGCACCGCCGATCTCGATGGTGCCGGTATCCGGGGTGACCGTGCCGCTGGCGATGCCGACCAAGGTCGACTTGCCCGAGCCGTTCTCACCGACAAGGGCATGGACCTCGCCGCGACGGAGCTCGAGCGTCACCGACTCCAGCGCCCGGACGACGCCGTAGCGCTTCGAGATGTCGACCGCCCGCAGCGCCGGCCCTGCCGCCGGTGCGGCGGCAGGGCTCGGCCGGATCCTGTCGGCCGGAGCCGTCTGATTGGCCACGTCGCCCGCCTACTTCGCCGCGAGCATCTTCTCGGTGAGCGCGTCGGGCACCAGTGTGGGACCCGGGTACTCCGCCGGCTTGCTCTTGTCGCAGTCGCGGTCGGTCGCCTCGAAGAACGGCAGCGGGAAGATGACGGACTTCGCCACCTTCTTGCCGTTGGCGGCCGCGACGCTCGCGTCGACCGAGATCCGCGAGGCCCAGTTCGCCGAGTTCGTGAGGAACAGCGGGTAGGGCTTCTCCGCCCGCTGGCAGGCGGTCGCGTTGCTCTGCGTCGTGGTGATGATCGCCGGGGTGTCCTTCCCGGCCTTCCGGTAGGCGTTCACGATGCTCGGCACCGTGTTCGCGTAGCTGTAGAGGATCGCCTTCGCAGGCTTGCCGGATGCGATGAGCGCGGACGCGGCCTTCTGCGTTCCCGCCGCCGTGTACTCCGTCGCCTCGCTGAACGCGGTCTGCACCCCCGCGTCTGCAAGACAGCCCTTCACCTTGGCGTCCTGGGGATTGCCGGCCAGGCCCTCGAAGAAGGCGACGGGGCCGTTCGCCGAGGTGGCCGTTTGCGCCGCCTTGGCCATGGCCTTCCCGGTCGCGCAGAGGTCGTACTGCACTCGGGTCGTGTAGGCGTTGGACGGCGCGTCCTCCATCGCGCCGACGTAGGTGGCGACGGAGGCACCCTGCCGCTGGGCGGTGGCGAGCGCCGCGTTCGCGGCCGGGCCGAACTCGTTGATGGTGACGATCGCGTCGGCGCCCTGTGCGGTCAGCGTGCGGAGGTTGGCCTGGTAGCTCGAGAGGTCGTAGTTCGCGTCGGTGTAGATGTACTTCCCGACCTCGGGATGCGTGAGCGCCTGGAGGATCACGTTCATCTTCGTGAACTGCCGCCAGGTGTTGCTGGCGAAGACATCGGCGTGCGCCAGCGTGAGCGGGCCGTCACCGAGCGTGCAGGACGTCGCCTTCCAGCATTCGTAGGCCTTGTCCATCTGCGCGCTCGTCAGCTCGCGGCTGGCCCGCGCCAGCGCGTCCCGCATCAGCGGCGGCAGCGACGAGGCCTTGACGTCGTCGGTGCTCAGCGCCTGGTCGACGGTCTTCTGCAGCGCCGTCTCTGACACCTTGACCTCGCCCGAGGATCCGGCGGTCCTCGCTCCCGATACCTCGGAGCTCCCCGCATCCGAGCCACCGCAGCCGGCGACGAGCACGACGACGAGCAGCACGGCTGCGCGGATGCCGCGGGACAGGTCGAGCCACCCCCCGCGCTTGGCGGACCTTGCGATGAACGACATCTTTCTCCTCCTCCTCTTGGAGCTGCGATCTCGGGTACGGCGGGGGGTCAAGCGGCGAGCCGCCGCAGCGCCCGACTGATTTCCGCCCGGTGGCGGATGACGTGGATGAGGGCCAGCCCCAGCACCAGGACGGCGCCTTGGGCGATGAGGCGGGCGCCCGCAGAGAGGCCTTGCACCCGCAGGTCGAAATCCAGCACGGCGATGAAGACGGCGCCCATCAGCGTCGCGATGGGACTGATGCGTCCGCCGGTCAGCACGGCACCGCCGAGCACCACCGCGACCACGCTGGTCAGCAGGTACGGCTCGCCCAGCGTCAGGTCCGGGGTGCCGGTCTGCCCCGAGGCCAGTACGCCGCCGACGCCGTAGACGAGCGCAGCGACCACGTAGGCGGCGACCCGGTACAGCGGCGCCCTGATGCCCGACAGCACCGCGGCCCGCTCGGCGGTGCTGCCGGCGACGAGGCGGCGTCCGACCACCATGCGGTGCAGGAAGAACGTCGTGAGCACGGCCAGTACGACGGAGGCGAGGAGGATGAAGCTGATCCCGCCGACGTCGGCGGTCGCCCATGCGCCGAGGCTCCCGGGCACCTGCTGCACCGGCGGAACGGCGCCGCGGTAGAGCTGCGTGCAGCCGAGCACGAGCTGGCCGACCGCCAGGGTGGCCACGAGCGAGTTCAGTCCCAGACCCTCGACCAGGACGCCGTTCACGAGGCCGATCACGACGCACGCCCCGGCGCAGACGATCAGCGCCCCGACCAGCCCGCCGTCCTGGCCCTCGGACTGCTTGAGGACGATCGCCCCGACCACCGTCATCGTCGCGGGCAGGCTGAGGTCGATGCCTCCCGTGCTGATCACGAACGCCTGGCCGATGGCGACGAGGACCAGGATGCCGATCAGCGGAGTCAGGGTCGAAAGCGTGCCCTGCGAGAAGAAGCTGCTCGTGATGGCGAGCTGGGAGACGGCCATCAGCAGGACGACGGCGCCCGTGATGACGAGCGTCGGAGTCGGCTGAATGGCGCGTGCCACGGCGGTCAGCTGGGGTTGATGTCGCTCGACGCGGTGCATGGACCCGATTGACACCGCCGCCCGGTCCTAAGTACTTGACCGCTAACGAAAGCGCCCTCTCCCTCCCTTGGCGACAACCCTCCCATAACCCGCCGTTGTTTGTCAAGCGTCACTAACTCCATTAGTGAACTCCTGCGGCTCTTCGACGCCTCTAGCGAGCGGCTGTGCCAGCGTCTGCCCGCCTGACTGTCCGTGACGGCTCATGGGAGACAACGCCACTGCCGGCACGCGTCGGGAGCCGCCCACGCGTCTCCCGCCGCTAACCGAGAGCACAGGCCACTGACCTCCGTGCCGGCCCGACCGTCCGCCTGGGCGGACGGTCGACGAGCTCGCCCTCGCGATCGAGACCGATCGGCGGCTGCCCGCGGACACGAAGACTTCACAGCCGCCGCGGGCACAGATGCCACGGTCCCCCCCAGGTGCCGAACCGATCGACGCAAAGGAGCCCGGGACCGTGACGCAGTTGAGCCGCAGGGAGCTGTTGGGGAAGTCCGCGCTGGGGACGGGCGCCCTCTGGGCGGCGGCCGCCGGTGTCTCGGCGGCTCCCGTCCTCGCGCGTCAGCGTCTGTCGGACTACCCGTTCACGCTCGGGGTGGCTTCGGGTGATCCGTTGCCGGACGGCGTGGTGCTGTGGACCCGACTGGCTCCAGACCCGCTGGCCGCCGACGGACGCGGCGGCATGCCCGACCGGCGCGTGCCGGTGACGTGGGAGGTGGCCGAGGACGAGGCGTTCCGTCGCCGGGTGCGCCGCGAGCGCGCGGTCGCCGTGCCCGAGCTCGGGCACGCCGTCCACGCCGAGGTCGGGGGGCTCCAGCCGGGTCGCGAGTACTTCTTCCGCTTCGTCGCCGGCGGCGAGGTGAGCCCCGTCGGGCGGACCCGCACCGCACCGGCGGGAGCCACGGACGAGGTCCGCTTCGCGCTGGCCTCGTGCCAGGCGTGGGTCGGCGGGCCCTACGCGGCCTACCGCACGATGGCCGAGGACGACCTCGACCTGGTGGTGCACGTGGGCGACTACATCTACGAGCGCCGCGACACCGAGACGCTGCAGGACTTCCGGCTCCTCCACGCCCTGTACAAGACGTCGCCGGACCTCCAGGCCGCCCACGCCCGCTTCCCGTTCGTGGTCACCTTCGACGACCACGAGATCGAGAACAACTGGGCGGACGGCGTCTCGCAGCCCGACGGCGAGGCGAGCAACGAGCCCGGTCGCTTCGCGGCGCTGCGGGCGGCGGCGTTCCAGGCCTACTACGAGCACCTCCCGCTGCGGCGCCCCCAGCGGCCCAAGGGGCCGAGCCTGCACCTCTACCGCGGCCTCGCCTTCGGCGACCTGCTCGACTTCAGCGTGCTCGACACCCGGCAGTACCGCTCCGACCAGCTCACGGAGAACTTCCCGGCCGGTCCCCGCGATCCGCGGACCGACGACCCGGGACGGACGATGACCGGCGCGACGCAGGAGCGCTGGCTGCTCGATCGCCTCGCGCGCTCGCCGGCGCGCTGGAACGCCATCGCGCAGCAGACCATCGTCGCGCAGTTCGACTACGACCGCGGCGAGGGGGTGAGCGTCAACCACGACCAGTGGGATGGCTACGCGGGGGCCCGCGACCGGCTGCTCGACTTCGTCGCCCAGCGGCGTCCCGCCAACCCCGTCGTGCTCACCGGAGACTGGCACTCGAGCTGGGTCAACGACCTCAAGGCCGACTTCGACGATCCCGCCTCGGAGACGCTCGCCACCGAGTTCGTGGGGACGTCGATCAGCTCGAACTGCAGCTGGGCCCCCGCCGTGGCGCAGGCCGTCGACGTCAACCCGCACGTCAAGTTCTTCGACGGCGACCGCCGGGGCTACGTCCGCTGCACCGTGACGCCGGAGGCGTGGCGCTCGGACTACCAGGTCGTCGCCGCGGCGAACGACCCGAGCGCGCCGGCGACGACGCTCACCAGCTGGGTCGTCGAGGCCGGGCGCCCAGGCGCGGTGCCCGCCTGAGGGTGGCGGGTAGCCCCCGGGGATGGCCCGCCCCGAGCTTCGATCGGTCCTGCTCGCCCAGGGCGCCTACTACGTCGCGTCCGGGATCGCGCCGTTCGTCTCGCGCCGGTGGTTCGAGCGGGCGACCGGCCCGAAGCTCGAGTGGTGGCTGGTGCAGACCGTCGGCGGCCTCGTGACGGTGATCGGCGGTGCGCTGGTCGGCGCCGCAGCACGGGGCCGGCCGACGCCGGAGATCCTCGGGCTCGCCGCCGGCAGCGCCACCGCGCTCGCCGCGATCGACGTCGTGCACGTCTCGCGTGGGCGGATCTCGCCGGTCTACCTCGCCGACGCCGTGGTGGAGGCCGCCGCGCTCGCCGCACTCGCGGCGAGCCGTGCCCCGGGGACGGCGCTCGCCGCGCCCTAGATGGTTGATTCCGAATGGGCCGCGTGGGCGGGGGC
>CALMNS010000684.1 GCA_937871635.1 uncultured Solirubrobacter sp. | reverse complement strand
GCGTGGCGGAGGAGGACCTGCGCCGGATCAGCTCCCCGTGCGGCCTCGACGTCGGCGCGCGGACCCCGGCCGAGACCGCCATCGCCGTCCTCGGCGAGATCCTCGCCCTGCGCTCGGGGCGCGGCGGGGGCCGCCTGGCCGAGGCCAGCGGCCCGATCCACTCGCGCCCGGTGGAGGCCACCTAGCCTCGCTCGCCGGTACAGATCTTCGGGCCCCGGGCCGATGACAGGTCAAGATGCCCGTCCATATCGCCGACGACCACGCCCGCCGTGGCGCCGCTGTCGGGTGATCACGGGTGGACCTCGCTAGGGCAGGCGCCAGGAAGGCACCACCGGACGCGTCGCACCGAGCTGCCGACCCGGAAGCTCTGCATTGGCTCTGGCGAGGCGCACCGTGGATGATCGCGGCCGCGCTGGTCGTCGCAACCCTCATCACCGCGGCGTTCGGCTTCGCCCGCGACGAGCGAGAGCTCGCCGCGAGCCGGGAGGACGTCGCCCGCTCGGCCTCGGGGGCGCTCGAGGCGTCGCTGCGCGGGTCCGTGGACCGGACGATGACCGTCGCCGGGCTCTACGAGGCCTCGCTGGAGGTCTCGCGCCCCGAGTTCGCGCGCTTCACCGCCCCGCTCTTGCGGACGTCGAACGCATCCGCGCTGACGTGGATCGAGCGCGTCACCGCGAGCCGGCGCCGCGGCTTCGAGCGCCGCGTCGGCGCACCCATCGTCCGGCTGGCCGCCGACGGCCGCCTCGTGCGCCAGCGGGCCCGCTCCGAGTACGACGTGGTCGTCCAGGTGGCCCAGCGCAGGCCGACGCGCTCGATCCGCGGCCTGGACGCCGGCGGGGATCCGGTCCGGGCCGGCACGCTGAGCGCGGCGCGGGCCGCCGGGGCGCCTCGCTCCACGCCGATCCTGAGGATCGCCGGCAGTCTGAAGCCGGGCACCATCGTCTACGTCCCGGTCTTCGACCGCCGGACCGGAGCTCTCCGCGGCTTCGCGTCGGGGAGCTACCGCGTCGACCGGCTGGACGCGGACATCCGAGCGGTCGTGCCGGCCGGGACCGGCGTGCGCCTCATCCAGGGCCCCACCACGGCCGTGCGTCGCGGGGATCTCAGCGGCGCGGTGCGCCAGTCGGTCGACGTCGCCGGCCGCCGCTGGGACCTCGCGGTCAACGGCCCCGGGAGAAGCGGGCTCGGGCACGGTCCGGCGTCCCTGCTGATCGGCCTGCCGCTCTCGGCGCTCCTCGCGGTGGCCGTGCTGCTCCTCACGCGCCGGACCCGCCAGACCGAAGCCATCGCGAAGCGGCGCACCAGCGAGCGCGACGCCGCCCAACTCGAGCACCGGGCGTCCGAGCAACGGCTGACCACGGCGTTCGAGGAGGCCCCGATCGGGATGGCCATGCTCGACTTCGAGGGGAACTTCGTCCGGGTCAATCGCGCCCTCGCCGAGATCACCGGCTACGCGGCCGAGCGTCTCGCGCGGACGCGGCTCGCCGCGCTGGTCCCGGCAGACGACCAGGGCGACATCGCCGTGGCCTTGGTCGCCGCGTCGACCGACGCGTTCGCCCCCTTCACCGTCGAGCATGCGGTCATCCGAGCCTCAGGCGAGCTGAGGACGGTGGCGGTCCACGTGACCAGGCTCAACACCATCGACGGACGGCCGGAGCTGGTGCTGGCCCAGGTGCTCGACATCACCGAGCGAGCGCGCGGCGAGGCCGCCCTGGAGGCCAGCGAGCACCAGCTGCGCCAGATCCTCGAGACGGCCCACGACGCCTTCGTCGCGATGGACGCGAGCGGGCGGATCACCGACTGGAACCCGCAGGCGGAGGCCATCTTCGGCTGGCCCCCCGAGGCGGCGATCGGGCGCCTCCTCGCGGACACCATCATCCCCGAGCGCCTGCGCGAGGCGCACTGTCGCGGTCTCGAGCGCTTTCTCGAGACGGGCGAGGCGACGATCCTGGGCCTGCGGCTCGAGGTGACGGGCATGCGCCGTGGCGGGCAGGAGTTCCCGGTGGAGCTGACGATCTCGCCGGCGGCCGGCAGCGGGGGGTACTCCTTCAACGCCTTCCTGCGCGACGTCTCAGAGCGCAAGCGGACGGAGGAGGAGCTGGCCGCCGCCCACGCCGCCGCGATCGAGTCCTCGCGCCTGAAGTCGGAGTTCGTGGCCAACATGAGCCACGAGATCCGCACTCCGCTCAACGGGATGCTCGGGATGACCCAGCTGCTGCTCGAGACCGAGCTGAGCCCGGAGCAGCACGAGTTCGCGCGCACCGTGGCCAGGTCGGGCGACGCGCTGCTCGAGGTCATCAACGACGTCCTGGACTTCTCGAAGATCGAGGCCGGCCGGCTCGAGCTCGACGAGCACGACTTCGATCTGCATGAGGCGGTCGAGGACAGCGTCGAGCTGCTCGCCCCCGCGACCCTCGAGAAGGGGCTCGAGCTGGTCGGCCGGATCGACGGTGGCGTCCCTGAGCGCGTGCGCGGAGATCGGGGGCGGCTGCGCCAGGTCCTGACCAACCTCGTCGCCAACGCGGTCAAGTTCACCGCGGAGGGCCGGGTCGGGATCGACGTGCGGATGGTGGCCGACGCGCAAGGCGGCGACGCGTTGCTCGAGATCGAGGTCTCCGACACGGGCGTCGGCATCGAGCGGGAGCGCATCGAGCAGCTCTTCGACCCCTTCACGCAGGCCGACGCCTCGACGACGCGGCGCTTCGGCGGGACCGGGCTCGGCCTGACGATCTCCCGCCAGCTGGTCGAGCTCATGGACGGAAGCATCGAGGCCGACTCCACGCCGGGAGCGGGCTCGCGGTTCCGCGTCACGCTGCCGCTCGAGCGGCCGGCGCAGGCGCGGGTGAGCCGCCCGTACGGCATCCCGGACGGGTTGCGCGTCCTCGTCGTCGACCACAGCGAGCGCAGCCGCACGGTCACCCAGGACTACCTGGGGGAGCAGGGCGCCCACTGCACGGCCGGCGGCTCGGCCGACGAGGCGCTCGCCCTCCTCCGCGCCGGCGTCGACGCCGGTGAGCCCTACGAGCTCGCCGTGGTCGACCTCCACCTGCCGGGGGGCGACGGCCTCGCGCTCGTCGACCGGATCCGCCGGACGCCGGCGCTGCGCGCCACCCGGCTGGTGCTGCTGACCTCGGTCGGCGACCGCCAGGTCGCGGCCCGCGAGGCCGGAGTGACCCACTGCCTGACCAAGCCGGTGCGCCGTGAGCGGCTGCTGCGGACGGCCGCCGAGGCGGTCGAGGCGGTCGAGGCCGTGCCCACCCGCACGCCGCAGGAGGACCGGCCGCAGGCGCTCGACCTGCCCGCGCGCGCCGCGCGCGTGCTCGTCGCCGAGGACAACTCCGTCAACCGAAGGGTCGTCGAGCGCGTGCTCGCCCGGTGGCCGGGCCTCACCGTGACCGCGGCCGAGAACGGCCGCGAGGCGGTCGACCAGCTCGACCGCGGGAGGTTCGACCTGGTGCTCATGGACTGCCAGATGCCCGAGCTCGACGGCTACGACGCCACCCGCGAGATCCGCGAGCGGGAAGCCGGGGGCGCGCGGGTCCCGGTGATCGCCATGACGGCCAACGCGATGAAGGGGGACCGCGAACGGTGCCTCGAGGCCGGGATGGACGACTACCTGGCCAAGCCCCTGCGCATCGGCGAGGTCGACGCGATGCTCGAGCGCTGGCTTCCGGCCGACGGCCCTCCGGGGCGCTGACCCGACGCGGACGGGCCCGGTCTCCCGGCGGGCGCTTAGAGGTGGGCCTGGTCGTTCCAGGTCGTCATGGACCAGCCGTCGAAGTCGATGCCGTCCATCGCCCGCGGCTTGCGCTCGAAGACGGTGATCCCCGTGTTGGCGTGCCCGGCGTTGAACAGCGGGAGGACGTGCTCGGGGGCGAACGCGTCGCCGAAGAGCACCACGCCGAGGAAGAAGTGCAGGAAGTTGTGGTGCGAGACGGCCAGCACGCGGTGCTCGGTGGCCTTGCGCGCGAGCTCGTCCTGCACGATGCGCACGCGCTCGACCACGTCGACGAACGACTCCGCCCCCGCCTCGGCGTGGTCGGGCGGAGCGGTCGGCATCCAGTTGAGCAGCGCGAGGTCGCCGTAGTCGGGCGAGGCGGCGTAGAAGGCGTCGGACTGGCGCAGCTCGTGGAGCTCGGGGAGCGTCTCGACCGGCAGGTCGAGCACCTCGGCGATCCCCTGCGCCGTCTCCTGGGCACGGCGCATGTCCGAGGCCACGATGAGCTCGAGGCCGAGCCCCTTGAGCCGCTCGCCGACGCCCCGGGCCTGCTCCCAGCCGGCGTCGGAGAGGCGGTCGGAGTCCGGCGGGCGCTCGACCCGGGCGCGGTCGGACGCGTTGGCCACCGACTCGCCGTGGCGGGTGAAGTAGAGGATCAGATCGTCTGCAGCCACGCCGCGTGGATCCTCGACTCGCCCGTGAGCTCGGGGTGGAAGGAGACCGCCAGCATGCGGTCCTGGCGGGCGGCCACCACGTGGCCCTCCACCTCGGCGAGCACCTCGACGCCGTCCCCGTGGGACTCGACCCAGGGCGCGCGGATGAACACCGCGCGGACCGGGTCGCCGGCGATTCCCGGGAGGGTCAGGTCCGCCTCGAAGGAGCGCACCTGGCGCCCGAAGGCGTTGCGGCGGCAGGTCCAGTCGGCCAGGCCCAAGTGCGCCCGGTCGAGCATGATCATGCCCGCGCACGTGCCGAGCACCGCGCCGCCGTCCTGCACGAACGCCCGCAGCGGCTCGGCGAGCCCCTCGCGCTCGATCCCGAGCGTCATGGTCGTCGACTCTCCGCCCGGGATGATGAGGCCGTCGAGGCCCTCGAGGTCGGCGGGGACGCGGACCTCGCGCACCTCGGCGCCCAGATCTCGCAGCACCGTGGTGTGCGCGGCGAAGTCTCCCTGCAGGGCGAGGACGCCGATGCGCTTCGCCACTACCAGCCGCGGCCGGCGAGCAGCTGGCCCGCCTCGAGCTTGCGCGCCTCCAGCGAGGCCATCGCGGTGCCCAGGCCCTCCGACGCGCGAGCGACCCGCTCGGCGTCGGCGAAGTGGGTCGTCGCCTCGACGATCGCGCGGCCCCGCGCGGCGGGATCCTCGCTCTTGAAGATGCCGGAGCCGACGAAGACGCCCTCGGCGCCGAGCTGCATCATCAGCGAGGCGTCGGCCGGCGTGGCGATGCCGCCCGCCGAGAAGAGCACGACGGGGAGCCGGCCGTCGCGGGCCACGGCGCGGACGAGCTCGAGCGGCGCGGCATGCTCCTTGGCGGCGGTGGCGAGCTGGGCGTCGTCCATCACGGTCAGGGCGCGGATCTCCGAGCCGATGCGGCGCATGTGGCGGACGGCCTCGACGATGTCGCCCGTCCCGGCCTCGCCCTTGGAGCGGATCATGGCGGCGCCCTCGCCGATGCGGCGCAGGGCCTCGCCGAGGTTGGTGGCCCCGCAGACGAAGGGGATCCGGTAGCCCCACTTGTCGATGTGGTTGGCCTCGTCGGCCGGGGTCAGGACCTCGGACTCGTCGACGTAGTCGACCTCGAGCGCCTCGAGCACCTGGGCTTCGGCGATGTGGCCGATCCGCGCCTTGGCCATGACGGGGATGGTCACCGCCTCCTGGATGCCGCGGATCATCGCGGGGTCGGACATGCGGGCGACGCCGCCGTCGCGGCGGATGTCGGACGGCACGCGCTCGAGCGCCATGACGGCGACCGCGCCGGCGTCCTCGGCGACCTTCGCCTCCTCGGGAGTGACGACGTCCATGATGACGCCGCCCTTGAGCATCTCGGCCAGGCCGGCCTTGACCCGGAAGGTGGCTTCGTCGCGCATGTGGATCACTCTAGCCGCGCCAGAGACCCTGCGGTCAGGCCACTTCGGGCCTGGTGGCCTACTTCAGCATCGGGACTGCGCTGCCGAAGGGAGCCTGACCGTCACCCGCTTCAGGAGGCCCCATGTCCGTCCGTCCGCTCGCAGCGCTCGTCGCCGTCTTCGCCGTCTTCGCCGTCTACGCGCCTGCGGCCGGCGCCACCGATCGCCCGGGCGGAGAGGTCGCGCAGTTGCGCACGACGGTACTCGTCAAGAAGTTCGTCGTCCGCAAGACGGGGCTGGTCGCGCTGGGCACCGCCGCCACCCAGGTCAACGGCACCGCGACCCGGCAGGAGGTGGCGCTGACGACCCAGACCCGCGGCAACTGCGAAGTGCTCACCCTCAACCTCGACCGCCTGAACCTGGCGCTCCTCGGCCTCAACGTCGACGTGAGTGCCGTCAACCTGCGGGTCACGGGCAACCGGCGCAAGACGCTCGGCGCACTGTTCTGTCGCCTGGCCACCCAGACCCGCCTCGGCCGCGTCGCCGCCGCACGCTCCGCGGCCACCGGTCTGAACCGCCGCCTGGCCGACGAGCCGATGCAGGTCATCGGGTTCAACGCGGTCATCCGCCCGCAGGTCGCTCCCCCGGA
Organism: uncultured Solirubrobacter sp.; assembly: GCA_937871635.1. Classification (GTDB taxonomy): domain Bacteria; phylum Actinomycetota; class Thermoleophilia; order Solirubrobacterales; family Solirubrobacteraceae; genus JACCYI01. The sequence continues at coordinate 1,579 of CALMNS010000684.1, read as the reverse complement.
GGGCGACCCGCAGCCCGCCCCGAGCGGCGCGCGATCGGCGCAGACGCCGGCGCCGGCGGGCCCGCGCTGCAACGTGCTCGACCTGACCCTCGGGCCGCTCAACCTCGATCTGCTCGGCCTCGTGGTCGACCTCTACGGGAAGACCGCCAACGACCCTGTCCAGGTCAAGGCCACGGCCGACCCCAACGGCGGTCTGCTGGGCAAGACGTTCTGCGACCTGTCGGGCGGGCCGCGGTAGCTACTTGAGCTTGAAGGCCTTGATCCGGTCCTCGTGCTGCGGCGCGTCGCGGGCGTAGACGCCGTAGGCGAGGGCCTGGAGGATCGAGAGCAGCCCGACGTGCGAGCGGATGTAGGCCGGCGAGTTCGAGGAGTAGTAGAGGCTGCGATCGGCCAGCTTGGAGATCTCCGAGAGCGTCGCGTCGACGATGGCGAGGGTCGGGGCCTTGCGGTGGCGGGCGATCTTCATGGCCCGCAGCACGAGCGGGTGCGGGCGCCCGGCGCTCAAGCCCACCACGAGGGTGCGCTCGTCGATCCGCCCGAGCCGCGAGAGGGCCTCCTGCGAAGGGGAGGCGGCGATCTCCGCGCGGACGTCGAGGAGCATCAGGAGGTGGCGCAGGTAGGAGGCGAAGAAGGCCATCTGGTCCGTGCCGGCGATCAGGACCTTCTCCGCGGTGGCGATCGCCTCGACGGCGGCGTCGACCTGCGAGCGCGACACCTTGCGCGCCGTCTCCTCCACGTTGACGAAGTCGGCCGCCACCGCGGCCTCGAAGGCGCTCTGGTCGAGCGAGAAGAGCGGGGAGACCGACTCGCGGCCGTGGGTGCCGCTGGGGCGGCGCCGGTACTCGTCACGGGCGGCGGCCTGGAGCTCGGGGAAGCCCTCGAAGCCGAGCGCCTGCGAGAAGCGCACCACCGTCGAGGACGACGTCGAGGCCCGCCGGGCGAGCTCCTCGGCGGTGTGGAAGGCGACCTCGTCGAGGTGGTCGACGACGTACTGGGCCACGTCCTTCTGGGAGCGCGAGAACTCGTCGAACCGCGAGGTGATGTAGGTCGACAGGTTCTGGTGGCCGCTCGCGGCGGGCGGCATCGGTGCGGTCCTCGGCATGGCGAGGACCACATTCACCGCCCGGCGGGCGACTCCTTCCGGGCCCGGCGCAACGTCCGTCCGCTCCGGGCGCCCGCTCGCCGATCGCCCGCGGGTACGTGGAGCCCATGACGCCCGACGGCCGCTACGCCCCGAGCCCGACGGGCGACCTGCACCTCGGCAACCTGCGCACGGCGCTCCTCGCCTGGCTGTTCGCCCGCTCGGCCGGCGCCCGCTTTCGCCTCCGCCTGGAGGACCTCGACGAGGGGCGCGTCCGGCCGGGGGTCGCCGAGCGCCAGCTCGCCGACCTCGCCGCCCTCGGGCTCGACTGGGACGGGGAGGTGGTCGTCCAGTCGGCCCGCGGCCCGCTCTACGCCGAGGCGCTCGCCCGGCTCGAGCGCGACGGGCGCGTGTACGAGTGCTTCTGCACCCGGCGCGAGGTGCGCGAGGCCGCCTCGGCCCCGCACGGTCCGGGGGTCGAGGGCGCCTACCCCGGGA
>CALMNS010000683.1 GCA_937871635.1 uncultured Solirubrobacter sp. | reverse complement strand
CGGCCTGCCGTGGGGCGTCGAGGCCGTCCGCGCGCAGGGCGGCGGCTGGTGCGTGTCGAGCGAGGGCCGGATCGTCGGCGACCAGGTCGGCGCGGTCGACTACGCCCTCGGGACGTTCCAGCGCCGGCTCCACTTCTTCAACGGCTGTCCGGTCCCGTCGCTTCCGCTCAGCCGGCGCCGCCCGCTCTCCTTCAGCTACGGGGGCGGCTCGAGCGGCGGTGAGCCGGGCGACGATCCGAGCAGCGGCCGAGCCCTGCTCCGCACCCTGCCCGGCCGGTTCACGATCGCCGGCCGCGCCCATCCCGACGTCGCCTCGGTCACCATCGCCACCCCTCGCGACGTCCGCACCCTCCGGCCGTCCGCCGGCGCCGGCGCCTTCCTCGCCGTCTACGACGGTGGCTTCCCGACCGGCCGGATCGTCCTCACCAGCCGCTTCCGCGACGGCGGTGTCCACCGCGAAGGGTTCGAGCCGGGCTTCTAGCCGGGGAGCCAGATCGCGGCTCGGACTCGCGGGACGCGTTGGCTGCGACGTCCTGCGCCCGGCCTTCGGATCGGCCAGCACGATGCTGCGCGAGCGGAACCCGGACTTCCGCCCAGGACAGCACCGAGGCGCACAGGCGGGTCTGCTCCATGAGCTCGTCGAGGCGACGCCGAACCGCCGGGGTGGTGCTTGTCGGGTCGCGAGAGGTAACCGATGACGACGCTAGGACCATGCGGCCTGGTCGGCGTAGACGGACTCGCGGATCTCGTCGCCGGCGTCGATAAGGCCGGCCGCGGAGCGCATGCCTAGGGTGGCATCGCCCGCTCCACCGCTCGTTCCACCGTCCACCCGATGGGCGGCCCGGGGTGCCCGCGGGAGGCTGCGCGAGGATGGAGCTGACGATCCGCGAGCCCGACCTCGAGGAGCACCTGGCCGGCGCGCGGCTCCTGCGCTCGTGCCTCGGCTTCAGCGAGCGCGACGCCGTCCCGGCCTGGCTCATGCACGCGACCGCGGAGGCCGGCGGTCTGGCGCTCGGCGCCTTCGCCGCCGACGGAACGCTCGTCGGGTGGTCCTTCGCCGTGGCGGCGCGGAGCGAGGGGCGCGACGAGTTGCTCTCGTGCGGCCTGGCGGTGGCCTGCCCCCACCGCTCGGAGGGGATCGGCCGGGCGCTGAAGCTCGCTCAGCGCTCGGCCGCCCTCGAGCGCGGGGTCGAGCGGATCCGCTGGACGGCCGACCCGCTGGCGGCTCCCGCGCTGCGGCTCTACCTCAGCCACCTCGGCGCACGCCTCACGGGCTACCGCGCCGGCTTGTACGACCCGATCCGCGACGGCCACCCCGAGGGCCAGCCCGACGGCCTCCGGCTGCCGCAGGACGACGTCGAGGTGGTCTGGGACCTGCGGGAGAGCGAGCGGACTCGCGTCGGGACGGATCCCCCGGTCCGCGTCGAGCTGCCCTTCCGGAGGGCCGACCTCTCCCCGCCGGAGCATCTGGACTGGCGCCTGTCGGTGCGCGACCGGCTGCGCCGCGTCCTCGCCGAGGGCCGGATCGGCGTCGGGGTCGACCTCGACGCGACCGCGCGCCGCTGCTGGCTGGTGCTCGCCGTCGACGGGCCCGGCGCGTGAGCTTCGCCGTCTGCGTGACGGTCGACGTCGACGGCGAGGCGGGGCTGCCCGAAGGAGGTCGCCATCACGCCCACCGGCTGACGTCGCGCTCGGAGCGGACCTACGGGATCGCCCGCGGGCTCCCTCGCCTGCTCGCCCTGCTCGACGAGCTCGACGCCCGTGCGACCTTCTACGTGCCCGGGATCACCGCCGAGCGCCACCCCGACGCGATCCGCGCGGTGGCCGCCGCCGGTCACGAGATCGGCCACCACGGCCACCGGCACCTCGCCACCCACGGTCTCGGACCGGCGGAGGAGCTGGCCGAGCTGCAGGACGGGACGGCGGCGCTCGAGGCGATCACGGGTGCCCGGCCCGCCGGCTACCGGTCCCCGGGCTGGGAGCTCACGCCGGGCACCCTGCGGGAGCTTGGGGCGCTCGGCTTCGCCTGGGACTCGAGCCTCATGGGGGACGACCGGCCGCACTGGGTCGACGCCGGCGGTCGTGAGCTGCTCGAGCTGCCGGTCCACTGGGCCCTCGACGACGCGCCGCACTTCGAGCGGACGGTCGACCCGGCGGGCCTCGCGGCGGTGTGGCGCTCGGAGCTGCGCCACGCGCGCGAGGAGGGGCGGACGGTGACCTACACGCTGCACCCGGAGATCCTCGGGCGCGCGCACCGGATCGCGGTGCTCCGGGAGCTCCTCGAGGACGCCCGCGGCGCCGGCGCGCCGGTCCTCACCCACGGCGCGGTTGTCGAA
>CALMNS010000682.1 GCA_937871635.1 uncultured Solirubrobacter sp. | reverse complement strand
AGCCCGGCCTGCACCGCCCACCAGATCGCCCACCGCAACGCCCGCGCCGCGCGCAGGTCGGGCGGGTCCGAGCCGCCGCCCCCGAGTCCGTTCGCCGCGAGCCAGGCATCGAGGTCGCCGGGGGCGTGGAGCACCTCGTAGCGCGCGAACTCGGGGCCCTCGCCGCCCGTGAGCGCGAGGTCGATGGCGAGCCGGCCCGTGTGGCGAAAGCCTTGCATCATGCCTCTGACCCATGATACAGACGCGGCATGACCGACGCCTTGACCTACGACTGACCCGCCCGCTCTTCGACCACGTCCACCTCCGGGTCGCCGACCTCGAGGCCGCCACCGCCTTCTACGCGGCGGTGCTCGAGCCGCTCGACGTGCCGCTCCTGCTCGACCTCCCCGACCTCAAGGGGTTCGCCAACCTGGCGCTCAGCGCCGACGGCGAGCCGACCCGCAACGCCCACGTCGCCTTCGCGGCGACCTCGCGCGAGGCGGTCGACGCGTTCCACGCCGCCGGCGTCGCCCACGGCGCCCGCGACAACGGCGCGCCGGGCGAGCGCCCGTACGGCCCGCCGCAGCTCGTCACCTACGCCGCCTACCTCCTCGACCCCGACGGGACCAACGTCGAGGCGGTGCACCGCTCAAGCCGGACCTGAGCGGGCCGAATACCCGGAGCGTGTTCGACCTCGACGCCGCGCTCCGCTACCTCGTCGCCAACGACGGGTCCGACCTGCACCTCAAGGTGCCGTCACAACCCATCGTGCGCATCAACGGCGAGATGCAGCCGATCGAGGGCTCCGAGCCGCTCGTGCCCGCCGACACCGATGCCGTCGTGCGCCAGCTCCTCCCCGACCCGAAGAAGCTCGCCGAGTTCGAGGAGGACAACGAGATCGACTTCTCCTACGGGGTGCAGGGCCTTGGGCGCTTCCGGGTCAACGCCTTCTACCAGCGTGGCTCGGTCTCGCTGGTGATGCGGGCCATCCCGGTCAACATCAAGTCGCTCGAGGAGCTCCAGCTCCCGCCCGTGCTCGCGCAGCTCGCGGCCAAGGAGCGCGGGATCATCCTGCTGACGGGGACCACCGGCTCGGGCAAGTCGACGACGCTCGCCGCGATCATCGACCACATCAACCGCACGAGCCGCAAGCACATCGTCACCATCGAGGACCCGATCGAGTTCCTGCACCGCGACCGCAAGTCGATCATCAATCAGCGCGAGGTGGGGATGGACACCGCCTCCTTCAAGCGCGCTCTGCGCCGCGTGCTGCGCCAGGATCCCGACGTGATCCTGGTCGGCGAGATGCGCGACGAGGAGACGGTCCAGACCGCCCTCTCCGCGGCGGAGACGGGCCACCTCGTCCTCTCCACGCTCCACACGGTCGACGCACCGGAGACGATCAACCGCATCATCGACTTCTTCCCGCCCCACCAGCACCAGCAGGCCCGCGCGATGATCGCCGGGACGCTGCAGGGGATCATCTCCCAGCGCCTCGTGCGCACGAAGGAGGGAAGCGGTCGCGTCGCGTGCTGCGAGATCATGGTCAAGACGGGCCGGGTCCACGACATGATCCTCGACGAGAAGCAGACGGGCCAGCTGCCCGAGGTGATCGCCGACGGCGAGTACTACGGGATGCAGTCCTTCGACCAGGCCCTGCTCAAGCACCTCCGCGCCGGGCGCATCACGCTCGAGGAGGCGGTCAAGACCGCGTCCTCCCCGCACGACTTCAAGCTGATGGTGGCCGCGGAGACCCGCGACGGGTCGCTGGTGGTCGACGAGCCCGAGCCCACGCCCGAGCT
>CALMNS010000681.1 GCA_937871635.1 uncultured Solirubrobacter sp. | reverse complement strand
TCCCACGAGCGGGCGTCGCGTGGAGCGCGGTCGTGATTGCCGCCGGCGTCGGGCCCCGGCTGCGGGACGTCGTCCCCCTCCAGGTAGACGCCGTGGGGCGTCAGCAGCAGCGTCCGGCTGGCGGGATCGGCGATGCGGCCGGCCAGCCAGGCCGGGTCGGCGCGCTGGGGGCCGGCGCGGTCGATCCGCGCCCCCGAGAAGGTGTTGGGGAGGGTCATCAGTCCACGAGTCTCCGCTCCACCGCCCAGCGACTCAACTCATGGCGGTTGGACAGCTGCAACTTGCGCAGGACGGCGCTCACGTGCGCCTCGACCGTCTTGGCCGAGATGCCGAGCCGGTGGGCGATCTCCTTGTAGAGGTAGCCCCGGGCCAGGTGGCGCAGCACCTCGCGCTCGCGGGCGGTCAGCTGGTCGAGCTCCGGGTCGACCTCCGCCGGGGTCATGCTGCCGGCGAAGGCGTCGAGCACGAAGCCGGCCAGGCGCGGGGAGAAGACGGCGTCGCCGCCGTGGACGCGGCGGATGGCGTCCGCGAGCTCCTCCCCGCCGATCGTCTTGGTGACGTACCCCCGCGCGCCGGCGCGGATGATGGCGATGACGTCGTCGGCGGCGTCGGAGACGGAAAGGGCGAGGAAGCGCTGGGCCGGCCGGCTGGTCGCCACCTGGCGGATGACCTCGACCCCGCCCCCACCGGGCAGGTGGACGTCGAGCAGGACGACGTCCGGCTTGAGCTCGAGGATCCGGCGCGCGGCCTCCTCGACCGACTCGGCCTCGCCGATCACCTCGACCCGCCCCTCGAGCTCGGCCCGCACGCCGCGGCGGAAGATCGCGTGGTCGTCGACCACGACGACGGTGGGGAACGATCGGTCGGCCTCCGGTGTTCGCAAGCTCACACCTCCGGACGACGTATCACCAGGCACAGCTCGACCTCCGTGCCCCCGCCCGGCGCGGCGCGGACGCTGGCCCGGCCGCCGTGGCGCTCCATCCGGGCGAGGATCGAGTCGCGCACGCCACGGCGGTCGTCGGGCACGGCGTCGAGCTCGAAGCCGGCGCCGCGGTCGCGCACGAAGACCTGGGC
>CALMNS010000680.1 GCA_937871635.1 uncultured Solirubrobacter sp. | reverse complement strand
GTCGGCGCCCCGGCCGCCGACGAGCGTGTCGTTCCCGCGGCCGCCGAGGAGGCGATCGCCCCCGGCGTTGCCGATCAGCAGGTCATCCCCGCCCAGGCCGACGAGCCGATCGGGCCCGGCGGTGCCCGTCAGGCGGTCGGGCCCGTTCGTGCCCGTCCGGGTGGCCGCGAAGGCGGGGGCGGCGAAGAGGAGAGCGACGAGGACGCCGGCGAGGAGGGTGCGCATGGGAGGACCGCATTCTGGCGCACGCATCCGGCCGGATCGTGAGAGCTCTCTGAGAGCGCCGCCACTCCGGCGCCCACCCGGGGATCCCACCAGGACCACCAATCAGGAGGATGCCATGCAGCTCCGCACCACCACCGCGTGCGCCACCGTCGCCCTCGCCCTGCTTCCCGCCACCGCGTTCGCCGCGACGATCACCGGCGACGACGGCCCGAACCGCATCGTCGGGACCCCGTCCGCCGATGAGATCGCGGCCAACGGCGGCAACGACCGCGTCCACGCCCGCGGCGGCGACGACACGGTCGGCGGCGGGGCGGGCAACGACCGGATCTGGGGCGACGCCGGCAACGACACGCTGCGCGGCGACGCCAACGACGCCGGCGACCGCACCTCCTACGACCGGATCTGGGGCGGGGCGGGCAACGACCGCAGCTTCGGCGGCGACTCCCGCGACCGCCTGGCCGGCGGCGAGGGCAACGACGAGCAGCACGGCGAGCGGGGCAACGACCGCATGGGCGGCGGCCCGGGCGACGACGTCCAGTACGGCGGCGCGGGTCGGGACCTGATCTTCGCCAACACGGGCGCCGACACGACGTTCGGCGGCGAGGGCAACGACGTCCTGTGGGCGCTCGCCCGCGCCGACGTCGCGCAGCCCGGCGTCGACCGGCTCGACGGCGGGCCGGGCAACGACCGCTTCCGCGTCCGCGACGGCGAGGCCGACGTGGTCACCTGCGGCGAGGGCAACGACCGCGTGTTCGCCGACTTCGCCGACGTGATCGCCGACGCCACCCCGGCGAACCCGAACGGCTCCTGCGAGGTCGTCCGGCGCGCCGTCCCGAAGCCGAGGGACGCCCGCTCGGAGGACGCGCGCGAGGTCAGGTGACCTCCCGCAGACGACCGCTCTCCACCTCGTAGACGAACCCGCGCGCCGCGCCGCCCCCGACGAGGGAGGGGGCGTCGCGCAGGGTCGCGAGCTGGCGGCGCACGCTCTCGTCGACGTCGGCGAAGGCCCCGAGCGGCCACGGAGGGTCGACTCCGCAGGCGCCGGCCACGCGCTCGCGCAGGGTCGCCTCGTCGCCGTGGAGGCCGCAGCCCGTGTGCTGGATGACCATGATCTCCCGGGTTTCGAGCAGCGACTGCGAGAGGGTGAGCGAGCGCAGGACGTCGTCGGTGATCAGGCCGCCCGCGTTGCGGATGACGTGCGCCTCGCCGAGGTGGAGGCCGAGCACCGAGAAGAGGTCGATGCGGCTGTCCATGCAGGCCACGATGGCGAGGTGCAGCGCGGGCGCGACGGGCAGCTCCCCGGCGGTGAACACCCGCGCGTGGCGGGCGGCGTTCGCCGACGGCGACGTCGACTACGCCGGCAAGGCGTTCCTCACCACGGCGATCGCCCGCTGGGTGGCCGAGGAGGGCCTGTCGCTCGACGTCTGCACCGGCGGCGAGCTGGCGGTCGCGCTCAAGGCCGGCTTCCCGGCCGAGCGGCTGCTGTTCCACGGCAACAACAAGAGCGTCGCCGAGCTCGAGCGCGGGATCGG
>CALMNS010000679.1 GCA_937871635.1 uncultured Solirubrobacter sp. | reverse complement strand
ACCCGGGCCAGCGACCGCTGGGCCTCGGCGCCCAGCTCGGCGAGCCAGGCGGCGGCCCCGCGGTGGCGCAGGTAGGCGAGCATGCGGGCCACCAGCTCCTCGGCCGCCTCGGCGGGCCCGAGCTCGTCGAGCTCCTCGACCTCCTCGCCCGGCAGCATCAGGCGCGACTTGAGCTCGAGCAGCGCGGCGATCAGCACCAGGAACTCCGTCGCCGCCTCGAGGTCCAGCCCGCCGCGGGCCTCGAGGTGGTCGAGGTAGGTGAGGACGACCTCGGCGAGGTCCACCTCGAGCAGGTCGAGCTCCTCGCGCAGGACGAGCGAGCACAGCAGGTCCAGCGGGCCGGCGAAGACGTCGAGGTCGAGCTCGAGCCCGCTGAGCGGGGTGCGGTCGGCGACGGCCATCGGAGGGCCGGAACGCTAGCGGCGCCCCCGGCGGTGCGCCCGTGGCGGCCCGACGCCCATGACCTCGCGGACGTCGGCCAGCGTCTCCCCCGCCAGCGCGCTCGCGCGCTCGGCGCCCGCCGCGAAGACCGCCTCGAGCGCGTCCTCGTCGGCGCGCAGGTCCGCGTAGCGCTCGCGGATCGGGGCGAGGTGGGCGGTCACCGCGTCGGCCACCTTGGTCTTGAAGTCGCCGTAGCGCGCGTCGGCGTACTCGCGCTCGACCGCCGCCGGCGTCGAGTCGGTCACCGCGGCGAGCACGTCGATGAGGTTCGAGATCCCCGCTTTGTCCGGCCCCCGGCGCACCTCCGCCCCGGAGTCGGTCACCGCGCGGCGGAACTTCTTGCGGATCGCCTCGGGCTCGTCGAGGACGTAGACCGTCCCCTCCTGCGAGGCGGCCGACGTCGACATCTTCCGGGTCGGGTCCTGGAGGTCCATGATCCGCGCCCCGACCTCCGGGATCCGGTGCTCGGGAACCACGAGCGTCTCGCCGTAGCGGGCGTTGAAGCGCTGGGCGATCCCCCGCATGACCTCGAGGTGCTCGCGCTGGTCCTCGCCCACGGGCACCTCGTGGGCGCGATAGGCGAGGACGTCGGCGGCCTGCAGGACGGGGTAGAGCAGCAGCCCGGCGGAGACGAGGTCGCGGTCGAGCGACTTGTCGCGGAACTGGTGCATGCGGTTGAGCTCGCCCAGCGCCGTCACCGAGCAGAGCAGCCAGCAGAGCTCTGAGTGCTCGGGCACGTCGCCCTGGCGGAAGAGCAGGCAGCGGCCGGGATCGAGCCCGGCGGCCATCAGCGTCGCCACCGTGTCGTAGGTCCGGGCCCGCAGCTCGGCCGGGTCGTAGGCGACCGTGGTCGCGTGGAGGTCGACGATGCAGTAGATGGCCGGATCTCCGCGGTCCTGCCCCGCGACGTACTGGCGGATCGCCCCGATGTGGTTGCCCAGGTGCTTGCGGCCCGTGGGCTGGATGCCGGAGAAGATGCGCACGCGCGCGGTGCAGCCTACGTGGTGACCTCCGGGCGCGGGGCCGGGCTCTCGACGAACTCCGCCGCCGAGCCGAGCCCCGACGGGTCGGCGACCAGGGCGGCGGCGCGGTCCTCCTCCGTCTGGGCGACGCCGCCGGCCACCTCCTCGAGGAGCGCGAGCTGGTGCTCGAGCGCGCCGCGACGGTCCGGCGGGGCGATCGCCAGCAGGTCGCAGAGGGCGGCCTTCAGCCGGCGCGAGACCTGCGGCGAGCCGGCGCCGGCCTGGCGGATCTCGTCGAAGGCGACGCGGACGAAGCCGTCCCAGTGCATCGTGGGCACGACCAGCCGCAGCGTGCCCGCCGCGTCGCAGTAGCGCCCCGAGTGCAGCGGCCGGCGGACGATCTGGCGCAGGATGTCGTGCAGGCGGTCGATCGCCTGCACGGCGGTGGTCGGGTCCGCGAACGGGCCGCCGGAGAGCGTGCGCTCGGCGATGTCGACCAGCAGCCGGATCCCGTAGGCGACGTCCTGGTTGAGCGTGCGCTCGGGGCCCACGGCGACCGACCGGACCACGGCCTTGCGGTCGAGCCGGGCCGGGTCGCCGGCCACGCGGACGAGCGCCGCGCCGGTGGGGACGAAGTCGCCGACCGCCCACAGCAGCTCGATGCGGCAGTCCGCGCGCTCGGCGAGGGAGACCAGCCGGTCGTGGCCGATCTCGAAGATCACGCCGCTCTTCGGGGCGGGGAGCAGGTCGGGTTCCAGCGCGGCCGGCGTCCCCCGGTCGGGGTAGACCTGGTCGAGCGTCGTCACCGTGTCGTCGGCGACCCAGCCCACCAGCGCGGCGGTGCGCAGGGACTGGGTGATGTGGTTGAGGTACCAGACGAGCGTGGCGATGCAGGCCATGACGAGGACGATGGCCACCACGACCGCGAGGCCCGGGACCGTCCCGCCCTGCGGCCGCGTCTCCGTCGTGGTCTCGACCGCCCGCATGGCCAGGAGCGCGTGGGTGAACGTGCCCGCGAAGAGGCCGATGGCCGCCTGGCTCGGCCGGTCCTGGAGGATCTGCCGGACGATGCGGGGCGAGAACGTCCCCATCGCGAGCTGGACGGCGACCACCAGCAGCGAGAGCACGAGCCCCGTCAGGGTGAGCATCGCGAAGGCGATCAGGTAGAGGATCTGGAGCGCGGCGGCGGGGTCGCCGCTGACGCTCCGCGGGATCAGCCCGCCGTCGTCGATCCCGGTGGTGAAGAGCGACAGGGCGATGCCCGCCACCACGCAGAGCAGGGGGACGAGCCAGAGGCTCGTCTTGAGGTGGTGGCCGATCCGGAAGCGTCGCATGCCCCCTGACCTTCCCACGCGGGGCCGATCGCTGCGCGCGGGGTGCGCCGGCCCGCGCGCCCTAGAGCGGCTGGCGGAGCACCGGGCGCTTGGCGGCGCCGGCCTCGTCGAGGCGGCGCACCGGCGTGGTGTACGGCGCGTTGCGGGCGATCTCGGGGTCCTGTTCGCCTTCGCGCAGGATCTCGGCGATGGTGTCGGCGAACGCGTCGAGCGTCTCCTTGGTCTCCGTCTCGGTGGGCTCGACGAGCAGGGCCTCGTCGACGAGCAGCGGGAAGTAGACCGTCGGCGGATGGAAGCCGAAGTCGAGCAGCCGCTTGGCGAGGTCGAGCGTCTTGAGCCCCAGCTCGCGCTTCATCGGCGCCCCGCTCAGCACGAACTCGTGCATGCAGAGCCGGTCGTAGGCGACCGGCAGGTACTCCGCGACGCCCGCCTCGCGCAGCCGGGCGAGCAGGTAGTTCGCGTTGAGCACGGCGGTCTCCGACGCCTCGCGCAGGCCGTCGCCGCCCAGCGAGAGAATGTAGGCGTAGGAGCGGACGAACACCCCGTAGTTGCCCTGGAAGCCGCGCAGGCGGCCGATCGACTTGGGCCGGTCGTAGTCGAGCACGAAGCTGCCGTCGTCGCCCTGTACGACCTGCGGCCGCGGTAGGTACGGCTCGATCCGGTCGCTCACCGCGATCGGCCCGGCGCCCGGTCCGCCGCCGCCGTGCGGCTGCGTGAACGTCTTGTGCAGGTTGTAGTGGACGATGTCGAAGCCCATGTCGCCCGGGCGGGAGATCCCCATCACCGCGTTGAGGTTCGCCCCGTCGTAGTACAGCGTGGCGCCCACCCCGTGGACGATCGACGCGATCTCCTCGATGTTGCGGTCGAAGAGCCCGAGCGTGCTCGGGTTCGTGAGCATCAGGCAGGCGACCTGGTCGTCGGCCTTCGCGCGCAGGTCCTCGAGGTCGACGCCGCCGTCCGGGTCCGTCCCCACCTTGACGACCTCGTAGCCCGCCATGGTCACCGTCGCCGGGTTCGTCCCGTGCGCGGTGTCCGGGGTGAGCACCTTCGTGCGGTGGTCGCCGCGGTCCTCGTGGTAGGCCCGGGTGAGCAGGACGCCGGCGAGCTCGCCGTGCGAGCCGGCCGAGGGCTGCAGGGAGACGTGCGGGAGGCCGGCGACCTCGCCGAGCGCGACCTGCAGCTCGTACATCAGCTCGAGTGCGCCCTGGGCGCGCTCGGGTGCCTGCGCCGGATGCAGGCGGGCGTTGCCCGGCAGCGCCGCGATCCGCTCGTGGAGCTTCGGGTTGTGCTTCATCGTGCACGAGCCGAGCGGGTAGAAGCCCTCGTCGAGGTCGAAGTTGCGGGTGGAGAGGCGCTTGTAGTGGCGGTTGATCTCCGGCTCGGAGATCTCGGGCAGCCGCGGCGGCTCCGTGCGGCGCATCCGCGCGGGGATGAGATCGTCGAGCGGCTGGGCGTCCACGTCGAGCTCGGGCGCCACGAAGGCGCGGCGGCCGGCCTTGGACTTCTCGAAGATCGTCACCGCACGATCGCGCTGCTTGGGCATCTCGAGCGAGAGCCCGCGGCCGTCCTGGCCCGCGGTGTCGGCGATGCCGGGATCCCCGTGCAGCCGGTTGTCGTTCATGGTCTTCGACATCAGGCCATCACTCCCGTCCGCTCGGCGGTCACGGCGGCGCCGAGGACCGAGACGAGCCGGTCGATGTCCGCCCGCGAGCGCTGCTCGGTGATCGCCACCAGCAGACCGTCGGGATGCTCGTCGAAGTCGCGGCCGAGCGCGTAGCCCGGGTTGACCCCCTCCGCGGCGCAGCGCTCGATCACCCGGTCGACGGACGCGTCGAGCGTCACCGCGAACTCGCGGACCACGGGCTGCTCGTGGAGCAGCTCGACCCCCTCGAGCGCCGCGAGCTCCGCGCGCGCGTACGCCGTCCGCTGGAGCATGAGCTCGGCGAGCTCGGTGATCCCGTGGCGCCCGAGCCAGCTCAGGTAGATGACCCCGGCCAGCGCGTTGAGCGCCTGCGCGGTGCAGATGTTCGACGTCGCCTTCTCGCGGCGGATGTGCTGCTCGCGGGTCTGCAGGGTGAGGACGAAGCCGCGCCGCCCGTCGACGTCGGTGGTCTCCCCCACGAGCCGGCCGGGCAGCTTGCGGACGAGGTGCTCCTGGACGGCGAAGAAGCCGAACGAGGGGCCGCCGAAGTCCAGGCGGTTGCCGAGCGTCTGGCCCTCGCCGACGCAGATGTCGACGTCGAAGTCCCCCGGGGGCTTGAGCACGCCGAGGGTGAGCGGGTCGGCGGCGACGATGAGCAGGGCGCCGGTGGAGCGGGCCAGGGGCGCGAGCGCCTCGAGGTCCTCCACCGCGCCGAGGAAGTTCGGCTGCGCGAGGAAGACCGCGGCCACGTCGTCGCCCATCGCGGCGGCGAGGGCGTCGGGATCGGTCACCCCGTCTGAGAGCGGGAGCTCCTCGACGGTCGCCCCGAAGCCGTGGGCGTTCGTGCGCAGGGTCTCGAGCGCGTGGGGGTGCAGGCCGCGGGAGACGAGGAACCTGCCGCGCTTGTTGTGGAGGCGCGCGAGGTAGCCCGCCGCGGCGACGGCGCTCGGGCCCTCGTAGACCGAGGCGTTCGAGACGGGCAGGCCGGTGACCTCGGAGATCGCCGTCTGGTACTCGAACATCACCTGCAGCGAGCCCTGGGAGATCTCGGGCTGGTAGGGCGTGTAGGGGGTGAGGAACTCCGAGCGCGAGAGCAGGTTGTCGACCAGCGCCGGGACGTAGTGGTCGTACATCCCCGCGCCGAGGAACGAGATCTCGTCCTCCGTGGAGACGTTGCGCGACGCGAGCCGGCGCATCCGCGCGTAGACGTCCTGCTCGGAGAGGCCCGCCGCGATGTCGAGCGGCCGGTCCAGGCGCACGCCGGCCGGGATGTCGGCGAAGAGGTCCTCGATCGTCTCGACGCCGATGGCGTCGAGCATCTCGCGGCGGTCGGCGTCGGTGGCGGAGGTGTAGCGGCTCATTGGCTAGTCCAGGATCTCGCGGTAGGCGGCGGCGTCCAGCAGGGTGTCCAGCTCGGATACGTCGCTCAGGCGCACCTTGACCATCCACCCGTCGCCGTAGGGGTCGTCGTTGATCGTCTCTGGCGCGTCGCCGAGCGCCGGGTTGACCTCGACGATCTCCCCGGAGACCGGGGCGACGACGTCCGAGACCGCCTTGACGGACTCGACCTCGGCGTACGGCTCGTCCTTGGCGATCGTCGTGCCCACCGCGGGCGGGTCGAAGAACACCACCTCGCCCAGCGAGTCCTGCGCGTACCAGGTGATTCCCAGGGTGGCGACCTCACCGTCCACGCGCGCCCAGTCGTGCTCGGCGTGGTAGCGCAGGTCGTCGGGGTAGCTGGCGTCGGCCACTAGGTGTCCTCTCGCTTGTAGAGCGGCTTGGTCGCCACGGTCGCGTCCCGGACCTTGCCGCGGACGTCGATCTGGATCGGGGTGCCGGGGCTCGCGAGCTCGGCGGGGAGGTAGGCCATCCCGATGCCGCGCTCGAGGCTCGGGGAGAACGTGCCGCTGGTGACCTCCCCGCCCGCGAGGACCGGGTTGCCCTGCCGGGCGATCCCGGCGCCCTCGACCACGAACGGAACGAGCTTCTCACGCGGGCCCTCGGCGCGGACCCGGGCGATCGGCTCGGCGCCGACGAAGCCCGTCACCTCCTTGCAGCACCAGCCCAGCCCGGCCTCGATCGGCCCGCGGGTCTCCATCAGGTCGTTGCCGTAGAGGTGGAAGCAGACCTCGAGGCGCAGGGTGTCGCGCGCGGCGAGCCCGATCGGCGCCGCCCCGCCGGCGACCAGCGCGTCCCATACGGCGGGCGCGTGCGCGGGCGCGACGAGCAGCTCGGCCCCGTCCTCCTCGCGGCCGATGCCGGAGTCCTTGAAGCCG
>CALMNS010000678.1 GCA_937871635.1 uncultured Solirubrobacter sp. | reverse complement strand
CCGGGCAGGGTCCGCAGCGGGCTCGCGGCCATCTCCGCGCACGTAGGGTCCAGCCCCTCGTCGTCGCCGACGAGCACCCTCCCCGCCAGGAGCCCGAGTCGCGGGCGCGCCTCGAAGTGCGCGGCGGCCCGGGCGAGCGCCCCCGGCCCCCAGTGGGAGTCGTCGTCGTTGAAGGCGATGATCGGCGTGCTCAGGAGGCACGCCCCGAGGTTCCGCGCCGCCGCGCCGAGGTTCACGGGCAGCTCGAGCACCTCGACCGCCGGGAAGGCGTCCCGGACGGCGGCGGCCGTCGCGTCGCGCGAGTCGTTGTCGACGACCACCACCGGCGGCCGCTCGGGCAGCGCGGCCAGCCGCTCGAGCGTGGGGAGGAGGTCCGCCACGCGGTCCCGGGTGGCGATGACGACGCCGACGGGCACCACCAGGGTCTACCCGCACGCGCCGACGGGTACCTCGAGTGCATGGCCACGAACCACCTGCACGAGATCGAGGCGCTCGGCCAAGCCGTGTGGCTCGACAACATCTCCCGCGCGCTCATCGAGGACGGCGAGCTCAAGCGGCTCGTGGACGAGGACGGCCTGAGCGGCGTGACCTCGAACCCGACGATCTTCGAGAAGGCCATGGGGGAGGGCGACCGCTACGACCCGGCGTTCCGTGCGGCGGTCGAGGACGGGGTGGACGACCCGCGCGACGCGTTCTTCCGCGTCGGCGCGATCGACATCCGCGACGCGTGCGACATCCTCAAGCCCGTCTTCGAGCGCATGAACGGGCAGGACGGCTACGTCTCCTTCGAGCTGCCGCCCGACGTGGCGAACGACACCGAGGGCTCCATCGCGATGGCCAAGGAGCTGCGTGACTCCGTCGGGCGCGACAACGTCCTGATCAAGGTGCCGGGCACAGAGGCGGGCGTGCCGGCCTTCGAGGAGCTCACCGCCGCCGGCGTCTCGGTCAACGTCACCCTGCTCTTCTCCGTCGGCCGCTACGAGGCGATCGCCGAGGCCTACGTGAAGGGCCTCGAGCGCCGGGTCGAGGCCGGCGAGCCGATCGACCGGATCGCCTCGGTGGCGAGCTTCTTCGTCTCGCGCGTCGACTCGAAGGTCGACGCCGCGCTCGAGGGCCAGGAGCGCGAGGACGAGCTCAAGGGCCGCGCCGGGATCGCCAACGCCAAGCTCGCCTACCAGGCCTTCGAGCGCATCTTCTCCGGCGAGCGGTGGGAGAAGCTCGAGAGCAAGGGCGCCAACTTCCAGCGCCCGCTGTGGGCCTCGACGGGGACGAAGAACCCCGAGTACCCCGACACGCTCTACGTCGACGGCCTCATCGGGCCGCACACCGTCAACACCATGCCCGACAAGACGCTCGCGGCGGCGCGGGACCACGCGACCGCCAAGCGCACGGTCGACCAGGGCTACGACGAGGCGCGCCGCCTCATCGACGACCTCAAGTCGGCCGGCGTGCCGTTCGAGGACATCGTGGGCACCGAGCTCGTCGACGAGGGCGTCGCCTCCTTCGCCAAGTCCTTCGACTCGCTGATCGAGACGATCGACGAGAAGATCCGCGAGACCGCACCGGCCTGACCGCGGGGGGGGCGCGCCCGGAGACGGGCGCGCCTAGGGCAGCGTGAGCTCGGTCGTGTCGTGCCTGAGCTGCTCGAGGATCTCGGGCGTCCAGGCGTGGGTGCGCAGCAGGCGGTAGCGGCGCGAGGCGACGCGCATGTACGCGTCGCCAGCGGTCTCTCCCGGCTCGACGAAGCCGCCTTCCTCCAGCATCTGCCCCACGGGCGCGTACTCGTCGTCGAACCACGCGCGGGCCACCGCCGGCCGGTCCATGAGCTCCCTGCGCTCCTGCGACGCCCGGAAGCCCCAGGCCTCCACGCCCTCGGCGAGCTTGGCGTAGTTCCAGCGATCGGAGAGGCGGACGCGCTCGCGCCGCTCCGGGTCGAGCGGCACCCGCTCGAAGAACAGCCGCTCGTGTGACTTGAGGGGGAGGTCCGAGAGCCGGATGTCCCCGTTCATCCCCACCCGGGTCGTCACCTCGGTGACGTAGGCGTCGATGTCGATGCGCTTGAGCGCGCGCGCGACGCTCACCCGGTGGTGGCCGTCGCGCACGAAGTGCAGCTCGCCGACCCGGTAGAGCGAGATCGGCGGCATCGACTCGCCGCGCCGCTGGGCCGCGGCGATGCGCTCCCAGCGGCCGCGCACGCGCCGGGACGCCGGGCGGAAGGAGCGGTCGAACTCCCGCGTGCGGTCGACGGACCCGATGATCGAGTCCAGCGGGACGCTGCGCAGGCCGAGGTAGCGCTCCCCGACCCGGCCGAGCGCCTCGACGACCTCCTCGAACGGGAGGATGAGGGCGACGTCGTCGGGCTCGCGGCGCAGCCGCCGGCCGAGCTCGCGGAGCGCGCGCTGCCGGCGGGCGCGCTGGAAGTCGTTCTGGGCGTCGGAGGTGGGGAAGCCGGTATCCACGGACACCGACGATACGCGCCCGCTCAGCGCGCGGCCAGCGCCGCTTCAAGATTCGGGACGATCTCGAACACCTGGTCGAGCCCGGTGATCTTGAACGTGTTGGCGATCGCCCGGTCGTCGACGACCACGACGAGGCCGCTGGCGCCCTGCGCGGAGAGCCGCTTGTGGGCCCCGATCAGGACCCCGAGGCTCGACGAGTCGATGAAGGTGACCGCGGAGAGGTCGACGACCACCCGCGTCTTCCCCTGGTCGATCGGGGCGGAGATCCGCGCCTTGAACTCGGGGACGGTGAAGAGGTCGACCTCTCCGTGGACGACGACGACGTGCGTGGCCGCGTCCACCGCCTCGTCCTCGATGCGGAACTCGATCGCCATGGGCCGGGCGCCTAGCCGCCGGCGTAGGCCAGGCGGACCCGGACGAACTCGTCGTCGCCGTCGGGCCGGACGGAGAGCTCGTCGGCGAGCTGCTCGATCACGTTGCCGACGCCGGGCACGGCCGCGTCGACGATGAGGGCCTCGCCGCCGCCGGGACGCAGGGGGCCGACCAGGAGCGACAGCGATCGGTCACCCGGCTCGAACTCCACGCGGATCTCGTCGTCGCGGACGTAGGCCGGAGCGCGGGCGGCGATCAGGTCGGCCACGAGGATGGCGTCGTCGAGGCGGTCAAGCGGCAGGTCGGCGCGCGCGGCGAGCATGCCGACGACCCGGCGCAGCACGGGACCGACCAGCGGTCCCGCGGCGATCGAGACGCTCGTCGGGACCGCGGACGACGAGGGCTCTGCCGACACCGGAGAGCTCACGCGACCCTGAGCGGGACACGCGAGTGGTTGAACGACATGGCGATCCGCGAGCCCGAGTCCACCGTGCGGTCGATCTCCAGGGTGTCGGCCAGGGTGGCCATCATCGGCAAGCCGAAGCCGGGGCCCTCGCGGTCCGTGGAGGGCGCCATCCCGCGGCCCGTGTCGGCCACGGTGACCTCCAGGCGGTCGGGCAGCGGGCGCACGTGGACGTCGATCTGGCCGTCGCCGTGGTCGTAGGCGTGACGGACGACGTTCGTGCACGCCTCGGTCACCGCGAGCCGCACGTCCTCCATGGTCTCGGACGGGATCGCGTACGCGTCGGCGAACGCGCCCATCACGTGCCGCACGACGGCGACGTTCTCCGGGCGGGCGGGAACGGTCAGACGGACGTCGGCGTGGTCGAGGGGAGGTCGCATCCGTACACCGCGGCTGTACCCGAGCGCCGAATCCACCTAACCATGGGGTCCTCCGACGCGCAGGATTAGAGTGCGGCTCTGAACGGGCAGCTCGGCCCGCAATGAGCACTACGGCCACTTACGTCGACGCGTCTCCCGACCGGGTCTTCGACATCCTCGACGACGCGACCACCTACGAGTTCTGGGTGGTCGGCGCCAAGGACATCCGCTCCGTGGATCCCGAGTGGCCCGCGCCCGGAAGCGCATTCCACCACTCGGTGGGCGTCGGGCCGCTGACGGTCAAGGACTCGACGAGCATCGTCGAGCGCGACCGCCCGAGGACGCTCGAGCTGCGCGCCCGCGCCCGGCCGGCGGGCATCGCCCGCGTCCGGTTCGAGCTCGTCCCGCAGGGCTCGGGCACGCAGGTGACGATCGAGGAGGCGCCGATCGAGGGGCTCCCCGCGCTGCTGCACAATCCCGTGCAGGACTACCTCATCCACCAGCGCAACCAGGAGACCCTGCGCCGGCTCCGCTGGCTCGTCGAGCGCGGCGTCTGAGGGCCGGAGGCGGCTGAACGCCGTCCGGCCGGAGGCGCCCGCTCAGCCGCCGCGGGTGAGGGCGGGCGCGCCGGCCGTCGTGGGCCGGCCGGCCATCACCTGCAGCTCGGCCATCGCGCGGCGCAAGAGCCGTGAGACGTGCATCTGCGAGATCCCGATCCGCTCGCCGATCTCCGACTGGGTGAGGTCCTCGTGGAAGCGGAGCTCGACGACCAGCCGCTCGCGCTCGGGGAGCCGCTTGAGCAGGTCCTCGACCGTGGCGCCGTCCTCGGCGCGCGAGAAGCCGCTGTCGGTCACCCCGAAGCGGTCGACCAGCGTGTCGCCCTCGGACTCGCCGTCGGGCGTGGCCGGGCGGTCGAGCGAGACCGGGCGCATGGCGTGGGACGCCTCGCGGGCCTCGAGCACGCGCTCGACCGGGACCCCGAGCCGCTTGGCGAGCTCGCCCGGCGTGGGCGGACGGCCGAGCTCGGTGCCGGCGGCCTCCGTCTCCTTGGCCACCCGCAGCGTGAGCTCCTGGAGTTCGCGCGGGACCCGGATCGTCCAGCCCTTGTCGCGGAAGTGGCGGCGCAGCTCGCCGACGATGGTCGGCACGGCGAACGAGGCGAAGGCGGTGCCGCGGCTGAGGTCGAAGCCGTCAATGGCCTTGAGCAGGCCAAGGCTCGCGACCTGCTCAAGGTCGTCGAGCGGCTCCTCGCCGCGCTGGTAGCGACGCGCGAGCGAGCGAGTGAGCGGGAGGAACGCCTCGACGGCGGCGGCGCGCGCCTGCGGAGAGGCTTCGCGGCGCACGCGCTCGATGACCTCGCGGTCGGCGGCGTCGCGCTCGGCCCGGCCGAGCTTGGCCCGCCCCGCGACGGAGCTGCGCAGGACCGGAGGCGCCGGGCGAGAAGGTTGTGCGAGAGCCATGCGGGTTTGAGACCTCCGATCGGATTGCGCGGTAGGGGCCGGTCCGTGCGCCCGCGTGATTACGGGCGAGGTCTCATCCTGGATTCTGCGTCGGTCCCCGGTTCGCCCTTTCCGAAGGAGCGTCCGAGTTCCGACACCCAACCTAGCGCAGGATCTCAATCACCCAGCAACGAGCGCCGCCGGCCTTCGGTGTTGGCCCGCTCGCTGAGGAAGGTGAAGCCGGCCTGGAGCACGTCGTTGCCGGCGGAGGCGGCCAGGACGGTCGTCACCGTCCGCCCCACGTCAGGCGCCGTCATCCGCAGGCCCACGAGCCCCAGCGCGCTCCACGCGCCCAGGCAGCGCGTGCAGGTCAGCAGCTCGCCGACGGCGTAGCGCAGGCCCGTGCCCTTGGGCGGGCGCCCCTCGACGCCCTCGTGGACGAACGGGGTGCGGACCCACGTCTCCACCTTCTCCTTGGCCACCAGCTTGGAGAGGGCGAAGGTGGCGGCCACGAGCGGCACGAGGTCGACCTCGGCGTCCGCCGCGCGATGGCGCGTCGAATAGGCCAGCGCGCCGAGGAGGCTGGCGTAGGTCACCGAGAGCGCGGCGTACTGGTGCGGCTCGGTCGGGGTGTCGGTCACAGGGTCCACGGGCGCCACCGCTACCCCGTGGGGTCCCCTGGGTAGTCCCGCCGCCGTGCCCACCTCCGCCGCCATCCTGGACATCGACGGGACCCTCGTCGACTCGAACTACCACCACTCCGTCGCGTGGTACCGCGCCCTGCGCCAGCACGGCCGCGTCCTGCCGCTCTTCGAGATCCACCGCCACATCGGGCTCGGGGGCGACCAGATGGTCGCCGCGCTGACCGACGAGGCGTTCGACGCCGAGCAGGGGGATGCCGTCCGCGCCGCCGAGTCGGCGCTGTTCCAGCAGCTCATGCCCGAGCTCGAGCCGCTCGAGGGCGCCCGCCGGCTCGTCGAGGATCTCAAGGAGCGCGGGCTGACGGTGGTCCTCGCCTCCTCGGCCAAGGCCGCAGAGCTCGAGCACTACCTCGACCTGCTCGACGTCCGCGAGCTCGCCGACGACTGGACGAGCGCGGGCGACGTGGAGGCGACCAAGCCGGAGCCCGACCTCGTCGAGGCGGCGCTCGAGAAGGCCGGCACGCGCGAAGCGGTGATGATCGGCGACACCCCGTGGGACTGCGAGGCGGCGGGCCGCGCCGGCATCTCGACCTACACCGTCATGACCGGGGGATTCTCGGACGAGGAGCTGCGCGAGGCGGGCGCCGTGGACGTGTACCGGACCGTCCCGGAGGCCATCTCGGCGCTGGACCGCATCCTCGGCTGAGGGCGGGAGGCTCGGCTGGAGTAGGGTGCCCGCGAGTTGGCCTCCGCGTCGCACATTTCCGGCCAACGCAGCCGCCTGCAGGACGACCGGCGACTCCTCGTCCGCTACCACCGGCACGGTGACCAGGCGGCCCGCGACGAGCTCGTCGAGCGGCTCCTGCCCCTGGCCCGGCGGATGGCGCGCCGCTACAAGCGCTCCGACGAGCCGCTCGACGACCTCGTGCAGGTCGCGACGCTGGGGCTGATCAAGGCGATCGACCGCTTCGACCCGGCGCGCGAGACCGCCTTCTCGTCCTACGCGGTGCCGACCATGCTCGGCGAGCTCAAGCGCTACTTCCGCGACAACGGCTGGGCGGTGCACGTCCCGCGCGGGATGCAGGAGCGCGTGATGGCCGTCGACGGCGCGGTCCGCGAGCTCTCGCGCAGCCTGGGACGGTCGCCGTCGGTGCCGGAGGTGGCCGAGGCGCTCAAGACGAGCGCGGAGGCCGTCCTCGAGGCGATGGAGGCCTCCTCGGCCTACGACGCCGTCTCGCTCGACGCCTTCCGCTTCGGGGAGGACGGCGAGGGGGAGACCTACGCGGAGTCGATCGGCTTCGACGACGAGCGCTTCGACCTGGTCGAGTACGGCGCGACGATCGCTCCGACGCTCCAGGCGCTGCCCGCCCGCGACCGCATCGTCCTGCACCTCCGCTTCGCCGAGGACCTCACGCAGGCGGAGATCGCCGAGCGCGTCGGGGTCTCCCAGATGCACGTCTCGCGGCTCATCCGCCGGGCGCTGGACCGGCTGCGCACGGTGGCCGAAGCCACCGGGTAGCGGACCGTCGCGGTCCGGCGTCGCTCAGGTGCCGTTGTTTGAGAAGCGGTTCGCTCTGGCTAGCCGGACTCTAATGTCGAGAACCGCTTCACTTCCCAGGTGGCGCCAATGACGGCCATTCTCGGTGTCAATGCGGTCTTCCACGACCCCGCCGCGGCGCTCGTCGTCGACGGGCGAATCGTGGCCGCTTCGGAGGAGGAGCGCTTCTCGCGCCGCAAGCACGGCAAGGACCCCGTGCCGTTCTCGACCTGGGAGCTGCCCGAGCAGGCGATGCGGTGGTGCCTCGAGGCCGGCGGCCTCGAGCCGGCAGACCTCGACGCGGTCGCCTACTCCTACGACCCGGCGCTCGCCCAGGTCCCCTCGGGCGACGTCATGGCCGGCAAGTGGGAGGGCCTGCGGACGCTGTTCGTCGAGCGGGCGCCGCACTTCCTGGCCACCGCGCTCCCGGGCCTCGATCCCGCGCGGGTGCGCCACGTCGGCCACCACCTCTCCCACGCCGCCTCGGCCTACGCGGCGGCGGGCCGGGATCCGTGCAGCGTCCTCGTCCTCGACGGCCGGGGGGAGGGCGCCTCGCACCTCGCCGGCCGCGCGGTCGGCGGCCGCTTCACGCCGCTCGCCGCGCAGGCGCTCCCGCACTCGCTCGGGCTGCTCTACGAGGAGCTCACCGCCCATCTGGGCTTCCGCCGGTCCTCCGACGAGTACAAGGTGATGGCGATGGCCTCCTACGGGCGGCCCGCCGACCTCGAGGCCCTGCGCGAGCTCGTCGCCGCCGACGGGCGGGGCGGCTTCTCCGTGGCGGCCTTCGACTACTCGCGCTTCGCGCCCGCGCTGCGCCCGGGGGAGGAGTGGACGCCGCGCCACGCCGACCTCGCCCACTCCGTGCAGGCGCGCGTCGAGGAGGTCCTCGTCGAGCTGGCCACCTGGCTCCACGCCCAGACGGGCGACGCGGACCTCGTGATGGCCGGCGGCGTCGCCCTCAACTGCGTCGCCAACTCGCGGCTGTGGGCCGAGAGCCCGTTCGAGCGCATCTGGGTGCAGCCGGCGGCCGGCGACTCGGGCACCGCGCTGGGCGCGGCGCTCTGGCTGGCCCGGGAGCTGGGGGACGAGGTGGCCCCGATGGCGACGGCGGCCCTCGGCCGCGGCTTCTCCGACGACGAGCTCGAGGGCTGGCTGCTGACGGCCGACCTCGAGTACGAGCGCCCCGACGACATCGCCGACGCGGTGGCCGAGGTGCTGGCCGGCGACGGGGTGGTCGCGTGGTTCCAGGGTCGCTCGGAGTTCGGGCCCCGGGCCCTCGGTCACCGCTCCCTGCTGGCCGACCCGCGGTCCGTGACGAACACGGAGAAGCTCAACGACGTCAAGGGCCGCGAGCAGTTCCGGCCCGTGGCGCCCATGGTGCTCGCCGAGCGGGCGGCGGAGATCTTCGACGGGCCGCTGCCGTCGCCGTACATGCTCTTCACCCACGGCCTGCGGCCGGGCTGGGCCGAGCGGATCCCCGCCGTCGTCCACGTGGACGGCACGGCCCGCATCCAGACGGTCCACGCCGAGACCGAGCCGCTCGTGGCCCGGATGCTCGAGGCCTTCGACGCGCGCACGGGCGTCCCCGTGGTGGTGAACACCTCCCTGAACACGGCGGGGCGCCCGATGGTCGACGACCCGCGCGACGCGCTCGAGTGCTTCGGGTCGGCCCCGGTCGACGCGCTGGCGCTCGGCCCCTTCCTCGTGCGCCGGCCGACGAGCCCGGCGGCGCGCGGCCGTGCGGCGGTCGAGGTGTCGGTCTAGTGCGGCGGCTCGCTCCGCGCGTCGACGTCGTCATCCCGTCGGCCGGCCGGCCGTCGCTGACCGCGCTCGAGTCGTCGCTGGCCGGCTTCGCCCTGGGCCGGATCATCGTCGCCCGCGACCACGACGGCCGGGGGCCGGCGGCAGCGCGCAACGCGGGCTGGCGCCGCTCGGACGCCGAGTGGATCGCGTTCCTCGACGACGACGTGGTGGTGCCGTCCGGCTGGGCCGCGGCGCTCGCG
>CALMNS010000677.1 GCA_937871635.1 uncultured Solirubrobacter sp. | reverse complement strand
CTCGGGGGCCGTCGTGGCCGCCGTGGTGATCGCCCTCGGCGTCCTGCTTCTCGTGTCGGCCGTGCGCGGCCGCGGCGCTCGTGACGCCCGCTGGCTGACCGTCCCGGCGCTGGCCGTCGCCATCCCGCTCGGCGTCGTCTCCGCCGCCGACATCCGGTTCGAGGGCGGCCACGGCGAGCGCGACCTCCGGCCGACGAGCGTCGCGGCCATCCCGGCCGGGGGCTACAAGCTGGCGGCGGGCGAGCTGCGGCTCGACCTGCGCGACGTGCGGTTCCCGGCGGGGCGCGAGACGGTGGTCCCGGTGCAGCTCGGGATGGGCTACGCCGAGGTGATCCTCCCGGCCGACGTGTGCGCGGTGACCGACTCGCGTCTCGGCGGCGGCTTCATGAGCCTGCGGGGCCGGGAGTCCGGTGGCCTCGACGTCGACTTCGCGGTCCGCGGCGACGCCGGCAGCGCGCCGCGGGTGCTCGTGAAGGGCGACGTCGGGCTCGGGGCCATCGAGGTGGTCGACCGGCCGGGCGACGAGCCCTTCGACGATCCTGCCCCGCGCGTCGGACCCGGCCGGGTGCGCGGCTACGGTGCCGACCTCGGCGACGAGCCGGTGTCCGACGGCGCCTGCGACGACGTCGAGATCGCGAGCGCCGAGTGATGCGTGCGCGGCTTGACGTCGCCTCCCTGGTCGCCGGCCTCGTGGTCATCGCCCTCGGCCTGCTGCTGCTCCTCGACCGGGTCGAGGTCCTCGACCTCCAGTTCGGCTGGCTCGCCCCGGCGCTCGCCGGGACGATCGGCGCCGTCCTCCTCGCCCTGGGATTGGCCGACACGTCACGATGACGGCGATGGCCACCGTCGCCGAGCCCGCCGCTCGTCCGTCCCTGCGCCGTGACCCGGCGCAGGGGCGGCTGGGCGGCGTCGCCGCGGGGCTCGCCGACCGGCTGGGCGTCGACCCGCGCCTCGTGCGCGGCGCCTTCCTGCTCACGACCGGCCTCGGCGGGCTCGGCGCGTTCGTCTACGCGGTGCTGTGGGCGACGATCCCGGCCCGCTCGGGCTCGCGGGCGACGAACCGGCGCGCTACGGCGATGGTCGCCGCCGGGGCGGGCTTCCTCGTCCTCGCCCTCCTCCTGGCGCTCCGCGAGCGCGGCCTCTGGTTCTCCGACGTGGTGGTCTGGCCGGCGCTGCTGGCCGCGGTGGGCGGGTCGCTCCTGTGGGGCCAGGCCCACCCCGCCGAGCCCGCCCTGGCCCCCGCGCCCGCCCCGGACCGGGCCGCCGGGGTCTACCGCGGCGGCTTCGGGGTCGCCCTCGTGCTCGGCGCCGTGCTGCTCTTCCTGCAGGGCTCGAACTCGCTCGGCCCGCTGCGCGACGTCGTCCTCGCCGTGGTCGTCATCTCGCTGGGCCTCGCGCTGATCCTCGCGCCCTTCCTCTGGCGCCTCGGGCGCAACCTCACCGCCGAGCGGGCCGAGCGGATCCGGTCCCAGGAGCGAGCCGAGGTCGCGGCGCACCTGCACGACTCCGTGCTGCAGACCCTCGCGCTCGTGCAGAAGCGGGCCGACGATCCGCGGGCGGTGGCCACCCTCGCGCGTCGCCAGGAGCGCGAGCTGCGCGAGTGGCTCTTCGACCCGGCCCCCGCCGCCTCGGCCTCGCTCGCCGCCGAGCTGCGCCGCGCGGCGGTCGAGGTGGAGGAGGCCCACGGCGTCCCCATCGAGGTGGTCAGCGTGGGCGACGCCCCGCTCGACGACCCGGTCCGCGCGCTCGTCGCCGCGGCGCGCGAGGCGCTGACCAACGCGGCGAAGTTCGCGGGCCACGCGGGCCCGGTGCAGCTCTTCGCGGAGGTCGAGGCGGGCACCGCCCAGGTC
>CALMNS010000676.1 GCA_937871635.1 uncultured Solirubrobacter sp. | reverse complement strand
CCGACGGCCCCGGCATCGTCGCGGGCTACCTCGCGCCCCACCCGCCGCACCTGCTCTACGCCGAGAACCCGCCGCAGAACGAGCCGCGCTCCCAGGGCGGCTGGGAGGGCCTGCGCTGGGCCTACGAGGACATCCGCGCCCGCGTCCGAGCGCTCGAGCCCGACGTCATCGTCCTGCACGCCCCGCACTGGATCACGATGGTCGGCCACCACGTCAACTGCGTGCCCAACCCGCGCGGCGTCTCGGTGGAGCCGATCTTCCCGCACCTGCTGCGCTACCGCTACGACTTCCGCACGGACGTCGAGCTCGCCGAGGCGATCGCCGACCAGGCCCACGCCGACGGCCTCGTCACCCGCAAGCTCAAGACGGAAGGCGTGCGGGTGGACTACGCCACGATCGGGGCGCTCCACCTCCTCAACCCGGCGTGGGACATCCCGGTCGTCTCCCTCTCGGCCAACAACAACCCGTACTTCTACTCGAGCTCCTCGCTCGATCAGATGGAGGTGCTGGGCGAGTCGACGCGCAAGGCGATCGAGGCGACCGGGCGTCGCGCGGTGATCGCCGGGTCGAACTCGCTCTCGCACCTGCACTGGAGCCGCGAGCCCGACCTGCCCGAGGACATGGCGTCCGAGCACCCGTACAACAACCACCAGTACCGGTGGGACATGCGCCTGCTCGAGCTCATCCGGGCCGGGAGGACCGCCGAGCTGCGGGCGTTCATCCCCGAGCACATCGAGGCCACCGAGTCCGAGACGAAGGCCGGCAGCCTGACGTGGCTGCTGGCGGCGCTGGGCTGGCCCGAGGGACAGGGCGAGGTGCTCGCCTACGGCACGATCATCGGCACCGGCAACGCGGTGGCGGCGTGGGAGTCAGACGCGGCGAAGGACGCGCGTGGCCGTCGCTGACGTCGTTCCCGGGGCCGGCACCGACGCGGCCCGCGCGTTCCGGGGCGCGGCGCTCGTGCCCGGGATGCCCCAGCTGCTGGCCCGGGAGCCGGCGCCGAGCTGGCGGGAGCTCGCGCAGGCCACGCGCGCCGCGGGTGAGGCGCTGCGGGCGGCCAAGCCCGACGTGCTGGTGATCCTCTCGACGCAGTGGTTCACCGTGCTCGGCCATCAGCTCCAGATGGACCCGAACCCGTCCGGGACCCGGGTGGACGAGAACTGGTACGCCTACGACTACGGCACGCTGAGCTACGACCTGCGGGTCGACACCGAGTTCACCGAGCGCTGGGCGCAGGAGATCGAGGCCCACGGCTTCCAGGCCCGGCGAACCCACTACGAGCACTTCCCGATCGATACGGGGGTGGTCGTCGCCCAGCCGCTGCTCGACCCCGCCGGCACGCTGCCCGTCGCGCTGATCTCCACCAACCTCTACGCCGACGTGAGCGACATCGCCGACCTCGCCGCGTGCGCGCTTCGGGCCGCCGCCGCCACCGGCCGCTCGGCGGCCTTCGTGGCGGTCAGCGGGCTGTCGAGCGGCCTCACCCAGCGGTGGATCGAGCCGCGCGAGGATCGCATCGAGAACGCCGAGCACGAGCGCTGGAACCGGCGCATGCTCGACCTCCTGGCCGGCGGGCGCCTCGACGAGGCCCTGGCCCTGAGCACGGAGTACGCGGGGGCGGCGCAGGTCGACAGCCAGTTCCGCGCCCTCGCCTTCCTGGCCGGCACCGGGTGCCTGGCCGGTTCCGCCGACGTCCGCGCGTACGGCCCCATCTGGGGCACCGGCGCGGCCGTCGTGTCCTGGTCCGACCCGAGGAGCAGCGAATGAGCGAAGCAGCCGCCTTCATCGAAGCCGAGGGCTTCGTCCCCATCTTCGACGCCGTCGACGCCATGGTCAAAGCGACCGAGGTGACCGTCCAGGGCACGATGCGCCTGGGCGGCGGGATCGTCGCCGTCGCGCTGACGGGCGACCTCGCCACCGTCGAGGAGGCCACCGAGATCGGGGCCGAGACCGCCCGGGCGGTCTCGGGTGGCCGGGTGAGCTCGATCATCTTCGCCAGCCCGAGCCTGCCGGTCAGCGCCATCGCCGCCAACCCGTCGCTCATCGACGGCTAGAGGAGCCCCATGCCACCTTCAGAGAACGCCGTGGGACTGATCGAGACGCGCGGCATCGTCGCGCTCACCGCGGGGATCGAGGCGATGATGAAGACCGCCGACGTCCAGTGCGTCGCCGTCGAGCGCATCTCCTCGGGCTACTTCGCCGCTGCGGTGCAGGGGACGATCGCCTCCGTCCGCCAGGCGCTGGACTCGGGCACCGCCGCGGTCAAGCAGTACGGCGAGCTGCGCTCGGCGCAGCTCTACCCGCGCCCGCACGACGTCTCGAGCGCGCTGCTCGACAACGGGACGAAGACCGCGCTGGCCTCGGCCGACGGCCACCGGGCGCTGGCCAAGGGCAAGTCGGCGTGATCCTCGGCGAGGTGGTCGGGCGCGTGTGGAACGAGCGTCAGGTCCGCGGCCTCGAGGGGCGCCGCCTCGTGTCCGTCCGGACCCCGGGCGCCGAGGGCGCGGTCGTCGCCGTCGACCTCGTCGAGGTCGCCGCCGGCAACGTGGTGCTCCTGGCCACCGACGAGGCGGCGCAGGCCGCCGCCGGCGGCGATCCCGGAGGCGTGGACGCCGCCGTGGTCGCGCTGGTCTCGGGTGCCGACGACCTCGACTCGCTGCGCTGATGGCTCGCCTCGTGCCCGCCATCCGCTTCATCGACGAGGGAACCGACGCCGACGCCGGGGTCCTGGGCGGCAAGGGCGCGGGCCTCGCGGCGCTCGCCGCCGGCGGCGTGCGGATCCCGCCCGCCTTCGTGGTGACCGCGGACGGCTACCGCGCGGCGATGGGGCCGGACCTCCGGCGCGCGGTCTCCGAGCGCCTGGCCGCGATCCCGGCCGGCGCGACGGGCGCGGCGCTCGAAACGCACGCGGCCGAGGTGCGCGCGCTGATCCTCGAGGGGACCGAGGGCCACCCGCTCGCCGGCGAGCTGCGCGAGGCCTGCGAGGCCCTGCGCGCGCTCACGGGGGAGGAGACCCTGACCGTCGCCGTGCGCTCCTCCTCGATCGCCGAGGACGCCGCCGACCAGTCCTTCGCCGGAGAGCACGACTCCTACCTGTGGGTGGTCGGCGCCGAGGAGGTCGACCGCCGGATGCGCGAGTGCTGGGCGAGCCTGGTCACCGCCCGCGCGGTTGCCTACCGCCGGTCGGCGGGGGCCGCGACCGACGCCGACGCCGACGCCGACGCCGACGGCGACGAGCTCGCGATGGCGGTGGTCGTCCAGCAGATGGCCCCGGCCCGCGCGGCCGGCGTCTTCATGACCCTCAACCCGGTCAACGGCGACCGCTCGAAGGTGATGATCGAGTCGGTCTGGGGGCTGGGGGAGCCGCTCGTCTCCGGCGAGGCCAACCCCGACCGCTTCCTGGTCGACAAGATCACCGGCGAGGTCGTGCGGCGGGAGATCGCCGACAAGCCCACCCAGGCGATCCGCGATCCGGCCTCCGGCCGCGGCGTCGTCATCGCCGAGGTGGACGAGGAACGGGTCGCGACGCCGTCGCTCGAGCGCGAGGAGATCGCCGAGCTCGTCCGGATCGCCCGGCTCGTCGAGCGCCAGGCGGGCGCCCCGCAGGACTGCGAGTTCGCCGTCCTCGAGGGCGCCGCGCCGGACAACGTCCGCCTCCTGCAGTGCCGCCCCGAGACGGTGTGGAGCCAGAAGCCGCGCCAGGCCACCGCCCCGGGCCGCACCGCGATGCAGGCGGTCCTCGCCACCTTGACCAGCAAGAGCCCGTCGCCTCCCGCGACGTAGCCACCCGCACCGACCACCCCGAGGAGCCCGATGGCCGAGACCCGCTTTCCGAGCCTGTACGACATCAAGGCCCCCGAGGGCGCCGAGGGGTGGGAGACGCTCTTCGACTGGTATCACCTGCGCGGCGAGGAGCGCCGGGAGGAGGACGAGCAGCGCTTCTGGTTCCAGGACCGCCTGCACCACCCCGAGGTGATGCACCCCTACGACGAGATCCAGTGCGAGTGCTGGTGGCAGGGCCTCGGCGCGTTCAACACCCGGATCTTCGCCATGCCGCCCGCCTACGGCATCGACCAGCGGGTCGTCAACGGCTACCTCTACATCAGCCCGATCCCGGCGCCTCCGGAGGACCTCGAGGCCCGTGCCGCGGCGTTCGGCGAGCGCGCCGGGCACTACTACGAGCACTGGGACGAGATCTACGAGGAGTGGAAGGTCAAGACGGTCGACCGCCTCGACCAGATGAAGGCGATGCGCTTCGCGCCGCTGCCCGACCTCGAGGACATGAGCCTCGTGCTCTCGCACAAGGGCAGCTCGAGCGGCTACCAGATGATCGAGGACTACTCGCGCATGGTCCTGATCATGTACGAGACCTACCAGTTCCACTTCGAGCTGCTCAACATCGGCTACGCGGCGTACCTGACGTTCTTCGCGTACTGCAAGCAGACCTTCCCGGACATGAGCGACCAGACCATCGCCCGGATGGTCGGCGGGCTGCACGTCGACCTCTACCGGCCCGACGACGAGCTCAAGCGGCTCGCGAAGGCGGCCGTCGAGGCGGGGATCGGCGACGAGGTCCGGGCCGCCGCCTCCGCCGAGGCGCTCTTCGCGGAGCTGCGCGCCAACGGCGGCGCCGCCTGGGTGGAGGACTGGGAGCGGACCGCCGACCCGTGGTTCCTGATCGACACGGCTCCCGGCCATCCCGGCGGCTACGGGCACTACGGGACCTGGGCGTCGGAGCCCGACATCCCGCTCGGCGCGGTCAAGGAGTACATCGCGTCGCTGCAGGCCGGCGAGGAGATCGACCGGCCGACCGCCCGGGTCCTCGCCGAGCGCGAGCGCATCACGGGGGAGTACCGCGAGCTCCTGGCCGACGACGACCGCCCGGTGTTCGACGAGATGCTCGCGCTGGCCCGCAAGGTCTTCGTGTACATCGAGGAGCACGTCATCTACATCGAGCACTGGATGTGGGCGACGTTCTGGGCCAAGTCCCACGAGCTCTCGCGCGCGCTGGCGCCGATGGGCGCCTTCGACGACCCGTCGGACATGTTCTTCCTGCGCCGCACCGAGGTCATGGAGTCGATCTACGACGTGGTGACCGCGTGGGGCAGCGGCGGGCGCCCGCGCGGGGCCGACTACTGGCGCCCGATCATCGCCGAGCGCCGGCGCATCTACGACCGCCTCAAGGAGTGGGACGCGCCGCCCGCGCTGGGGATCCCGCCCACCGAGGTCAACGAGCCGTTCACCGTGATGCTGTGGGGGATCACGACGGAGGCCGTCCAGAGCTGGCTCGAGAGCGGCGAGGACGGCGGCAACAGCCTCCGCGGCCAGCCCGGCTCGCCCGGCGTCGTCGAGGGACCGGCGCGGGTGGTGCGCACGGTGCAGGAGCTCGAGGCCGTCCAGGAGGGCGACGTCCTCGTCTGCCCGGCCACCTCGCCCGCCTGGTCGCCGGTGTTCTCGCGGATCGCGGCGACCGTGTCGGACGTCGGCGGGGTCATGAGCCACACAGCGATCGTCTGCCGCGAGTACGGCCTGCCCGCGGTGGTCGGTACCGGCAGCGCCGTCTCCCGCATCCGCGAGGGGCAGCGCATCCGGGTCGACGGCGACACCGGCGTGGTCACGCTGCTCGACGACTGACGATGGACGGCGGAGCCCACGACGACTGCGGGTGCGGCGGGAGCTGCGACGGCGCGGCCTGCCGCCTGCCGGTCGGCCGGTCGCCGCTGCCGACGGTCGACCCGGCGGCGTGGGGCACCCGGCGGCGCCGGGCGCTGCGCCGTGCCGCCGGGACCCGGACGGCTGACCGCGACTCGCCGCGGCGGATCTCCGTGCTGATGCTCGACGTCGGCGGGGTGGTGATCCCGTCGCTGTTCGAGTCAGTCTCCCTCGCCGGCTTCCCGTCCGGCCCCCTGACCGACGAGACGACGTGGGGCGAGGTCCAGCGCGGCGAGACGACCGAGCGCGACTACTGGACGGCGGTGGCCGCGGAGCGCCCCGGGCTCGACATCGGCGGGCTGTGGCGGGCGTGCTCGCACGTGCGCGACGAGCTGCGCCGGTCGCTCGACGCCCTGGCCGAGCGGGTGCGCCTCGTGGCCTTCACGAACGACATGGCGCACTTCTTCGGCGAGCGATGGCCCGAGCGCTTCCCGGAGCTGCGCGCCTTCGACGCGATCGTCGAGGCGAGCCGCCTTGGGGTCCACAAGCCCGATCCCGACGCCTTCCGCGCCGCGGCGGCGTGGGTGGGGGAGCGCCCGGACCGGTGCCTGTTCGTCGACGACCTGCAGGCGAACCTCGACGGGGCGCAGCGGGCGGGCATGCACGCCAGGCTCTTCGACGTCCGCGACCCGGGTGGATCGGTTCGCCGCGTGCTCGAGGACCTCGACCTCGCCCTCCAGCCCCCGGCCCGTCCGGTGGGCGCCTTCCGCCGTCCGGCCGCCGATCCCGGGCCGACCGCGGCGTTCGCCGTCTCGCCCGGCCAGCGCCCCGGGGCTCCGTCTGCGTTCCGCCGGGGTGCTCGATGAGCCCGACGCGGCCGGAGACCGCCCTCGCCGAGCTCGGGCTCTCGCTGCCCGGGCTGCGCCCCCGCGCCGGCAACTACGTCGGCTCGGTGCGGGCGGGCGACCTGCTCTTCCTCTCGGGCCAGGGCGCCGACGGCTGGACCGGACGGGTCGGCGCGG
This sequence comes from uncultured Solirubrobacter sp., assembly GCA_937871635.1. GTDB lineage: Bacteria > Actinomycetota > Thermoleophilia > Solirubrobacterales > Solirubrobacteraceae > JACCYI01. The sequence continues at coordinate 427 of CALMNS010000676.1, read as the reverse complement.
AGCTCAGCGTCGCCCAGGGCCGCGAGGCGGCGCGCGACTGCGCGCTGAACCTCCTCGCCCAGACCCGCGACGCCCTCGGCTCGCTCGACCGCGTCGGGCAGATCGTCAAGCTGCTCGGCTTCGTGGCCTGCACCGAGGACTTCCGCGACGCCCCGAAGGTCATCGACGGCGCCTCGGACCTCCTCGCCCACCTGTTCGGGGGGCGCGGACAGCACGCCCGCTCGGCGATCGGCGTCCAGGCCCTCCCGCTCGGCTTCGCGGTCGAGGTCGAGATGGTCGTCGCGGTGGCCCCCCGGGAGGACGGCGCGTGACCCTCGCCGCCGAGATCTGGCTCGTGCGCCACGGCGAGGTGCGCTCCTACCACGGCGACCACGGCCTCTCAGAGCGCGGCATCGCGCAGGCCCGCGCCGCCGCCGCCGAGCTGGCC
>CALMNS010000675.1 GCA_937871635.1 uncultured Solirubrobacter sp. | reverse complement strand
GCGCTGCTCACCCTGCACATCATCGCCGGCGTCGGGCTGCTGGGCGACGTCGGCGCCGTGCTCGCGGTCAACCTCCGCGCCGCCACCACCGACGACCCGGCGCTCGCCGCCGCGTCCTACGAGCTGCTCGCGATGTTCACCGTGGTGTTCGGCATCCCGCTCAGTCTCATCTCGCTGGCCACCGGCATCCTGCTCGGCCTGACCACCCCCTGGGGCGTCCTCCGCTACGGCTGGGTCACCGCCAAGCTCGCGCTCCTCGCCGGGGTCATCCTCGTCGGCTCGTTCATCCTCGGCCCCGGCACCGACGCGATGCGCAGCGGCGACGGCGGCGCCGAAACGCGACTGATCGCCGGCTCCGCCTACGACGTCGCCGCGCTCACACTCGCCACCGGCCTGTCCGTGTTCAAGCCCAGACACCGTCGTCGCCGTCGATGGCCTGACGCCGGGACGCAGCGGCCAACCGCGCCCCGCGTGGCAAGGACCGGCCTCCAGTAGCACAGCCGCAAACGAGAACCGAAAGGTGGACAGCACACGATGAACACGCCCCCGATCGTCGACGCCCAGGAGTGGAACGCCGCGCACCAGCAGCTGCGCGCCGAAGAGAAGGAGCTGACCCGCGCGCGTGACGCGCTCGCCGCCAAGCGCCGGCGGATGCCGTGGCAGGCGGTGGAGAAGGACTACCGCTTCGAGGGCCCCGACGGCTCGGCGAGCCTGCTCGACCTGTTTGCCGGCCGCCGCCAGCTCCTCCTCTACCGCGCCTTCATCGAGCCCGACGTGGACGACTGGCCGGAGCACGGCTGCGTCGGCTGCTCGCTCATGGCCGACCACGTGCCGAACCTCGCGCATCTCAACGCCCGGAACACCACGCTCGTCTACGCCTCGCGCGCGCCGCAGCGCGAGCTTCGGCGCATCCAGGCGCGGATGGGCTGGGAGCACATCCCGTGGTACACGATCACCGACAGCGTCGACGCCGACTTCGGCGTGGACGAGTGGCACGGCACGAACGCCTTCATCCGCGACGGCGACCGCGTCTTCCGGACGTACTTCATCAGCGACCGCGGCGACGAGTGGGCGGTCAACACGTGGACGTACCTCGATCTCACCGCGCTCGGGCGCCAGGAGGAGTGGGAGGACTCGCCCGAGGGCTACCCGCAGACCCCGCCGTACGTCTGGTGGAAGTGGCACGACACCTACGGCGACGAAACGTCAGGTGAGAACTCCTGAGCGGACTGCCCGCGATCGCCGGCACGCACCGAACGCGTGACGTTCTCGCCCTCACGTCGGGGCGGCGTCCCGGCGTAGCGCTCGGGCTGGAGGCCGCGCCGACCTACCTTCGCGCCTCCACGCCGGCCAGCCGGTCGATGCCCTCGAGCAGGTCGCCGGTGTCCGTCGCCAGCGAGATGCGCACCCAGCCCTCGCCCTGGTCCCCGAACGTGGTCCCGGGTGCCACGGCGACGTGGCGCTCCCGCAGCAGCTCCAGCGCCCAGGACTTCACGTCGCCCCCGCAGCGGTCGCTGACGTCGACCCACATGTAGAAGGCGCCCCGGGGGAGGTGGTAGGCGACGCCGGCCCGGTCGAGCTGGGCGGCCGCGGCGTCGCGCCGCTCGCGGTAGGCGCGCCGCATCGTCTCGACGTGGTCCTGCGGGCCTTCGAGCGCCGCGAGCGCGGCGTACTGCGCCGGCGCGTTGACGCAGGCGATGAGCGGCTCCTGCAGCTTGGCCGCCGTGGCCGCGACGGTCAGGGGCGCGACGAGGTAGCCGACCCGCATGCCGGTCATCGCGTACGTCTTCGAGAAGCTGAAGCAGCTGAGCACCCGCTCGTGCTCGTCCCAGCGACCCGGGCTCACCGGCTCGGCGTCGAACGTGATCTCGTCGTAGCACTCGTCCGAGATCAGCCAGAGGTCGTGCTCGTCGGCGAAGCGGCACAGCCGCTCGGCGAGGACGGCGGGCAGGACGGCGCCGAGCGGGTTGGAGGGGAAGTTGACGATCAGCGCGCGCGTACGGTCGGTGACGAGTCCTGCCAGTCCCTCGAGGTCGGGCAGGAACCCGTCGTCCGCGTGCAGCGGATAGCCGATGGGCCTGGCCTGGAGGAGCTGCACCGCCATCGCGAAGTTGGGCCAGCCCGGGTCCGGTACGAGGACCTCGTCGCCGGCGGCGACCGTGGCCGAGAGCGCGGTGTAGAGCGCCTGCATGCCGCCGGCGGACACCACGACCTGCTCCGGCCCCACCTGCAGGCCGTTGCGCGCCGCGACCTTGCCGGCGATCGCCTCTCGCACCTCCGGGATGCCGGCGTTGGCGACGTAGCGGGTGTCACCGCGATCGAGCGCGCGCCGGGCGCCGTCGCGGACGTGCTCGGGGGTGGCGAAGCTCGGCTCGCCGACGTGGAGGCCGATGACGGGGCCGGGGAGGCTCCAGGCCAGGTCCATGACCTCGCGGATCCCGGAGCGCGGCATCCGTCGAGCGTTCTCGGCCAGCATGGCCATCAGGTCACCTCGGCAGGTCGTAGGTGCGGGAAGAGCTCGAGCGCCGCGCCGCCGTGGATCGCGGCCAGGTCGTCGGCCGACGCGTCGGGGAGCGTCTGTTCGGCCAGCGTCAGCAGGGTCGCGTACCCGGGGACGTCGCGCGTCCAGGGGTAGTCCGAGGCCCACAGCATCCGCGCGGGACCGAACGCATCCGCGAGCGCGCGCACGACGGCGTCGAGGTCCCGGTAGGGCGGCGCCTCGGCCGAGAGCGCGTACTGGCCGGAGAGCATCACGCGGGCCGGCGCGTGGTCCGCGAGCCGGAGCACCGGATCCAGGCTGCCGGGCGGGAACGGATCGTCGAACCTCGGCCGCCCGTCGGCGTCCACGCGCATCCCGTGGGGGCAGAAGCCGAGGTGGTTGAGGACGATGGCCAGGTCGGGGACCGCCGCCGGCAGCTCCTCCAGCAGGCCGAGCTGATCGCGGGTGAGGTAGGTCCACAGGACGAGCCCGCGCTCGGCCAGGTGCCTGAGCGTGCCGAGCATCGGGCTCTCGGTCAGCGGCACCGCCGGGTCGCCCAGCCACTGCGTCCGCAGCCCGTGGAACGGGAAGCCCTCGCGGCGGCGCTCCAGCGCGGCCACCGGGTCCACCCCGCGCTCGCGCCCCTGGACGGCGGCGTCCGCCACGGCGACGGCGGCGAAGCGATCCGGGTGCTCGTCGAGCGCCTGCGCGACGTAGCGGTCCTCGGTCGCCAGCGGGACGAGGACGGCGCGCTCGACGCCCGCGT
>CALMNS010000674.1 GCA_937871635.1 uncultured Solirubrobacter sp. | reverse complement strand
CCTACGCGGGGGTCCACCGGGGGCGGTGGCGGGCCGAGCGCGAGGCGGTGCTCGGCGAGCTGGCGTCGCTCGGGCTCCCCGCCTGGGTCAAGCCGGCCCGGCTGGGCTCCTCGGTGGGCATCGCCCCGGCCGGGGACGCGGGGGCGCTCGGCCCCGCCCTCGACGCCGCGTTCGCCTTCGACGAGCTCGTCATCGTCGAGGCCGCCGCCGCCGGCCTCGAGGTCGAGTGCTCCGTCCTGGGCGGCGACGCTCCCGAGGTCTCCGTCCCCGGCGAGATCGTCCTGCTGCGCGAGGGCGGCTGGTACGACTACGAGGCCAAGTACACGCCGGGCGGGATGGAGCTCCAGGTCCCGGCGCGCATCTCCGAGGCGGCCACCGCGCGGGTGCGGGCGCTCGCCGCCGAGGCGTTCGTGCGCGCCCGCTGCAGCGGCCTGGCCCGGGCCGACTTCTTCGTCGACGGGGAGACCGTCCTGCTCAACGAGCTCAACACGCTCCCGGGCTTCACCGAGACGAGCGTCTACGCCGCGCTGTGGGACGCCTCGGGGCTGCCCTTCGGCGAGCTCTGCGAGCGCCTCATCGCGCTCGCCCTCGAACGGGCCGCAGGATCGATACCTCGCTGATCTCCGCCTTGGCCCGGCCGTCCTCCGCGGGCGGGAGCTCGGTGATCCAGACGAGGTAGTAGCGGTACCGCGTGCCGCCCGTGGCGAGTTTGAAGCGCTGGCGGCGCCGCTTGACCTCGCCGCCGCCGATCCGGGTGTAGCCCGAGACGGTCTCGGGCCGGCCGGCGCCCGGCAGGGCCGCGTAGATCGTCGCCCGCCAGCCCGGCTTCGGGGTCTGGACGTCGAGGTAGCGCGCCTCGACCCCGGGTTCGGCGTCGATCGAGAGCCCGACGCCCGCCTTGCCGAGCAGGCCCTCGTTGTAGTTCTCGGTGTCCCAGGCCGTCCCCGGGAGCTGGTCGACGGCCTTGAAGGCCTCGTCGCCGTGCTCCTCGTCGTCGCCGAGCGGGTCGAAGTCGTCGGCCGACGTCCGCTTGACCGAGATGAACTCGGTCTGGGGCGGGGGTTGGGCCGGCGGGATCCCGGTGCCCCGCGTGGTGTTGTCGCGCGCCTCCTTGACCAGCAGGCCGGAGCCCACGGCGCCCACGGCGACGATCAGCAGGAGGCCGACGAGCGGGACGCGCCAGCGCAGCCGGAGCGGGAGCCCGCGGCGCGTCGAGTCGGGCAGGGTGCGCAGCACGGCGGTCGCCTCGCCGGTGGTCTGGCCCGAGCGCGCCGCCTCGACGGCCAGCGCCATCTCGAGCTGGGCGACCACGGTCTGGGCGTCGGGATAGCGGCGGGCAAGGTCCTTGTCGGTCAGCCGGTCGACGATCGCGGCCAGCGAGGCGGAGACCTCGGGGCGCCGGGACTGGACGTCGGGGAGGTCCTCGCGCACGTGCTTCATGGCGACGGCGACCTGGTTCTCCCCGTGGAAGGGGACGTCGCCGACCAGCATCTCGTAGAGGACGACCCCGAGCGAGTAGAGGTCCGACTGGCCGTTGACGGCGTGGCCGAGCGCCTGCTCGGGGGAGACGTAGTCCGTCGTGCCGAGCACCCGGCCGTCGGCGGTCAGCCCGTCCTCCTCGAGCATCCGGGCGATCCCGAAGTCGGTGACCTTCGCCGAGCCCTCGGCGTCGATGAGGACGTTCTGCGGCTTGACGTCGCGGTGGACGATCCCGCGCGCGTGGGCCGCGGAGAGCGCGCGGGCGATCTCGATCGCGTAGGCGATCGCCTCCTCGATCTCGAGCCGCCCCAGCCGCCGGATGCGCTCCTTGAGCGTCTCGCCGGGGACGAACTCGAAGACGATGAAGGGCCGGCCGTCGTCCTCCCCGGCGTCGATCACCCCGACGATGTGCGGGTGCGAGAGCTGGGCGACCGCGCGCGCCTCGCGCCGGAAGCGCTCGAGCTGGTCGGAGTCCGAGGCGATCTCGCGGTGCATGAGCTTGATCGCCACGTGCCGCTCGAGCGTCGCGTCGAACGCGAAGTAGACCGTCGACATCCCCCCGGCGCCGACCTGGCGATCGAGGCGGTAGCGGCCGTCGAGGGCCGTGCCGAGGAGGGTGCTCATGGTGCTGACCTATCTTGCATGCTCTTGGCCGTCTCCGCGACCTACTTCACGGATCCCTTCTGTCCCTGGTCGTGGGCCGCCGAACCGCGGGTGCGTCGGCTGCTGACGGAGTTCGGCGACCAGGTGGCGATCACCTACGTGATCGGTGGGATGGAAGGCGTCTTGCGCGGCGACCGGCTCGCGTTCGTGCGCGAGTGGATCGAGGCCGGCGCCCGCTCGGGCATGCCGATCGACCCCCGCGGCCTGCTGTCGGACCCGCCGGCGGCGACCGCTCCCGCGGGGCTGGCGGTCAAGGCGGTGGCCGAGCAGGCCGACCCCGGGCCGTTCCTGCGCCGCCTGCGCGAGGCGATCATGGTCGAGCGCCGCCGGGTCGACCGCGGGGACGCGCTGCTCGACGTCGCCCGGGAGACCGCGCCGCCGCTCGACCTCGACCGGCTCGGGGTCGCCTTCGGCTCGAGCGCGATCGTCGAGGCGCTCGGCGC
>CALMNS010000673.1 GCA_937871635.1 uncultured Solirubrobacter sp. | reverse complement strand
CTCTCGGGCTGGCGGCGCGAGCTGGTCGGCGAAGAGCTGCTCGCCCTCCTGCGCGGCCGTCGCACCCTGCGGGTGGGGGAGGCCGGGCGCGTGCTGGTCACCTGATGCGCGACGTCGTGATCCGCGACGAGGTCATCCGCCTCGGGCAGCTGCTCAAGCTGGCCGGCCTGGCGGACTCGGGCGGCGACGCCCGCGCCCTGCTCGAGCAGGGCGCGGTCACCGTCAACGGCGAGCCTGAGGCCCGGCGCGGCCGCCAGCTCCGCGCCGGGGACGTCGTCGCGCTCGGCGACGACGAGGTCCGCGTCTCCGCCGGTTAGCGCGGGACCCCGTCGCGGGCCTCGACCGCCGTGTCGGGGTTGTCGGAGAACATCCCGTCGACGCCCAGCCCGAGGAACTGCTCGTACTCGGAGAACGCGTCGCCGTACTGGGCCGGATCCGGGGGCGTGCCGCGGCGCAGCTCGAGCGGCAGGAAGCTGTTCTCGTTGCGGAACGTGTAGGGGTGCACGAGCAGGCCGGCGTCGTGGGCGTCGTCGACGAACGACGTCGGCTCGAGCGAGGTGCCCGCCGCGTCGCGCGGAACGAGGTAGGTCTTCGACGGGCCGACGCCCGCCGCGTAGCGGCCGACGCGCTCGAGGCCGGCCCGGGTGGCGAGCTGGCCGTAGGTCGTGGTGCCGCCGGCCGCCCGGACGTCGAACGGCACCGCGGTCGGCGCGTCGAGCAGCTGCACGAGCGGGACGGCGAGCTGCGGGTCGAGCGCCTTGAGGTTCGCCGTCTCGAAGGACTGGACGAAGACCTTGGCGGTCCGGCGGTTGAGCCGGTTGCGTTCGAGGGCGGCGACCAGCGGCGCCTCGAGCGGGAGCCCGATCGACTGGAAGTACGTCGGGTGCTTCGTCTCGGGGTAGATGCCGATCGGCCGGCCCAGCTCCCGGCTCAGCCGGCGGGCGAGCGAGATGACCTCCTGGAAGGTCGGGATCTCGTAGCGGCCGTCGTAGAGGGCGTTGCGCGGCCGGATCTGCGGGATGCGCTCCTTCGCGCGCAGGCCCTTGAGCTCGCGCAGGGTGAAGTCCTCGGTGAACCAGCCCGTGACCGCAACGCCGTCAATCGACTTCGTCGTCCTGCGGCCGGCGTAGGCCGGGCGCTCGGCCACGTCGGTCGTGCCGGAGATCTCGTTCTCATGCCGGGCGACGAGGACGCCGTCCTTCGTGGCGACGAGGTCGGGCTCGATGTAGTCGGCGCCCATCCGGGCGCCGAGCTCGTAGGCGGCGAGGGTGTGCTCGGGCCGGTAGCCCGAGGCGCCGCGATGCGCGATGACCAGGGGCCGGGTGTCGCGGTCCTGGGCCGTGGCGGCCTTCGGGGCGCGGGCGCCGGCGGCCGGCGCGTTCAGGGCGGCGAGCAGGAGGAGGAGCGGGAGGACGAGCCGGAGGATGCGCATGCCCGGCAGCCAACTCGCCGCCGGCTCCGGCCGGGTGAAGGATCGGTGACGACGCCCGCCTCAGGCGGCCGCCGCGGTGGCCGCCTTCTCGACCCGGCCGTCGTCGTGGAGGAGGTGCGCGTCGTCGCCCTTGCAGATGACCCGCTGTGCCGAGGAGCCCGTGGCCTGGGCGGCGATCAGCGCCGCGGCGATGCGGTGCACGTCGCGCACGACCCCGAGCCGGACCAGCGAGCGCGTCTCGTTGGCCAGCCGGCCGTCGCCCGCCCGCAGCACGATGCGGACGTCCGGGTTGACCGACCGGGCCGCCATCGCCACCGAGACGTTCTCGAGGTCGTCGTTGGTCACCGCCGCGAGCGCCACGGCGTGCTTGAGCGACAGCCGTCGCAGCAGCGACGGGTCGCCGCCGCGCCCGGTGACGACCGGCAGGCCGAGCTCGCGGGCGAGGCCGACGCTCTCGGACTCCTCCGCCTCGTCGGTGACGCCGACGACCCCGATGCCGCACTCGCGCAGCAGGAGGCAGAGCCGGAGCCCGACCTGGCCGAGGCCGACGACGACCACGTGGTCGCGGCGTGGCACCGCGCGCCGGCCGACGATGCCCGTCAGCTTGCGGTCGATGAGCCGGTTGACGAGGCCGGCGGTGAAGGCCGCCTCGAAGAAGAGCGTGAACAGCATGGTGACGGTCAGGAAGCCCTTGAAGCCCTTCGGGCCGTCGGCCACCTTGTCGTTGGGATCGACCGAGACGAGCGTCTTGGCCGCCCCGTAGAGGGCGTCGATCACGCCCTGGCCGAGGACGATCACGCCGCCGGCCGTCTCGAGCAGCAGGACGAGGCCGAGCCCGATGGCGCCGACCAGCAGGAGGGCGGCGCTCTTGTCGTAGGGGCGCAGCAGCGCCGTGGCGATCGCGCGGGCCCGCCGGCGCGGCGGGACGTCGACCGGCGCCTCCTCGACCCCGTCGTCCGTCTCGCGCAGCCCGACGGGATCGCCGGAGACCCCGTCGCCGTCGCCGTCGGCCCGGACCGCGATCAGGTCGTCGCCGAGGCACGGCCCGGCCAGCGACGGGGCGACGATGTCGGCCATGCTCGTGACCCGGCAGTTCTCGACGAGCCGGTCGACCTGCTTGGCGGTCGTCGGGTCGAAGATGGTGACCAGCAGCGGCACCTCGGCGTCGCGGTGGCGGACGAAGAGCGCCCACCGCAGCGCGAAGGTGTCGTCGCGCGAGACGACGAGCACCCGCGCGGTCGGATCGTCGAGCTCACCCTCGACCTCCTCCGCGCTCGGCTCGTCGAGCACGGAGAGGTCGACCTCGAGGGGCTCGAGCGCCGTCGCGACCTCCTCGGCGAGATCGCCCGAGCCGATCAGCAGGATGCGCTCCACGAGCGCGACCCTACGTCAGTCGGGCGATCCGCGCGGAGGGCGCCTTACGACGAGATCGTCTGGATCAGATCCCCGACCTTCGACTGGTCGACGCTGCGGGCCACGTCGGCCTGGGTGACGATCCCGACGAGCCGGTGCCCGTCGATGACCGGGATGCGACGGACCTTCTTGTCCTTCATGGTCTGCAGCGCCTCGTCGACCGAGTCGTCGGCGCCGATGGTGATGACCGTGCCGTCGCCCTGCCCGAGCTCCGAGGCCTTCACCGACGAGGGGTCACGGCCCTCGGCGAGCACCTTCACGACGATGTCGCGGTCGGTGATCATGCCCTTGAGCCGGTCGTCCTCGCCGCAGATCGGCATCGCCCCGATGTCGAGCTGTGCCAGCCGCTTGGCGGCCTCGAGCACCGTCTCGTTCTCGCCGATGCACTCGGTGCCGCCGGTCATGATGTCGCGGGCCTTGTCGGCCATGTGCTCCTCCTTGGCTTGGATGACGTCGGGGCTGGTTCCCCGGACGGCAACGCGCCAAACGAGCGCCGCGGCGCCGGCCGGGTCGCCCCGTCCGGCGCCGCCGCCGATCGCTAGGACGTGATCTTGTCCTTCACCTTGGCCACCAGCCCGTCCGGGTTGGCGACGACGCCGGTCGGCATCTCCGGCAGCCCGGCCTGGGTGCGCAGCCGCTTGGCGATCTCCGCGATCTCCTCCGGCGCGTAGTCCGGGGCGAAGACGTCGGGCTCCGACGGGAGGTCGAAGGGCGGGAAGCCCGACGGCGGCATCTCCTCGACCACCAGCGGATCGCCCGTCTCGGGGTGCGCGCCGTTCCAGACCGCGGCCAGCTCGAGGTAGTCGCTCGGGGAGAAGCGGTAGAGCTTGAGGTGCGCGCCGGCCTTGATGTGCGGCTGGCACTCCGGGATCTTCTCCGTCGGGATCCGCGGGGCGGGGAACAGCTTGGTCAGGTCGGCGCCCGTGAGGTTCTCCAGGGCGCGCGCGTAGGCGACCTGGTGCACGCCGCCGCGGACGAGCAGGTAGCCCGTCAGCGCGCGGGCGGCCGGGTGGTCGACGGCCTCGTAGACCTTGAGCTTGTTGTTGCGGGCACCCGTCTCGAGGAAGAAGTTGTGGGTCAGGTCCTCGACCAGGTCGCCCGTGGCGGTGACGAAGTCGCCCGTCCAGGCGCGCCCCTGGGAGTCCTGGGGCAGCGCGCTCTTGCCCCCGGCGATGAAGTGCTGCTTCTGGCTCGTCTCGGTCATGTCCTCGACGCTCGAGCCCGTGAGCATCGTGTTGATCGTCGTGGCGACGAGCTCGATGTGCCCGTACTCCTCGGCGGCGATGTTCGCGATGAGGTCGTAGAAGGGCCGGGCGCCCTGGCGGTTGCGGAAGTTGAACGACTGGAACGTGTAGTTCATCAGCGTCGACATCTCGCCGAACTTGCCGCCCATCAGCTCCTGGACCGCCGACGCGCCCTTCGGATCGGGGGTCGAGGGCGGGGGAAGCTCGGTCTGGAGGCGGTCGATGCGGAGGATCATGCGTGGCCTTTCGGTGGGGTCCAAGGGTCTTCATACCCACTCCGGAGGTCTGCGTCCGAACCACCGTGGGTAACGCGGCGCCGGTGCGTCGTCTCGTTCTCCTCCTGCTCCTCGCCGCCGCCGCGCTCGGCGCCGGCGGGTGCGGTGCGCGGGAGGAGGCCTCGGCCTTCGAGGAGCGCGTGCGCGCCGAGGGCCGCGAGCTGCGAGAGCGCGGGCGGGAGCTGCGCGAGCGGGTCGTTGCGCGCGTCGAGCGCGTGCTCGAGGACCTCGAGCAGGCCGTCCCGGAGGCCGGGCCCACCACCCGGGCGCCTTCGGCGCAGGGGCGCACCGAGCGGACCGAGGTCGACCTCTTCCTCACGAGGATCCTGCGCTCCGTCGACGCCTACTGGACCGAGACGCTGACCAGCGCCGGCCGCCAGGAGCCGACCGTGCGCTACGCCTGGGTGCCGCCGGGCGAGCAACTGCGGTCGGACTGCGGCGCGGTGGCCGACGACCGGGCCGCGTTCTACTGCCCGGCCGACGACACCATCTACGTCGCCCAGGTGCTCGCCGCCGAGCTCTACCAGGGGGTCGCCCGCGGCTTCCCCGGCCAGGCCGCCGGCTACGGGCGGGCGGTCGGCGACTTCGGCGTCGCGTACATCGTCGCCCACGAGTACGCCCACAACCTGCAGCAGGAGCTCGGCTTCTTCCGCACGGGCGGGCGCGGGAGCTCGACCCGCCCCTTCGAGCTGCAGGCCGACTGCATGGCGGGGCTGTGGGGCAACTCCGTCTACCGCGAGGGCAAGCTCCAGCCGGGCGACGTCGAGGAGGCGATGAGCACCGCGCTCGCGGTCGGCGACTTCGACTACGGCAACGAGCAGCACCACGGGACGCCCGAGGAACGGCGCGACGCCTGGCTGACCGGCTTCCGCGACGGCGATCCGACCGTCTGCGCGCAGTACGTCCCGCCGGTCTAGCCAGGCCTTCTGGGCGTCTCACGCGTCCGCGTCGGCGCCGGGTTGCCGCCCGGCCGCTTGAGCCGGGCCCGCACGACGTAGTACGCCGGGCGCGGGCGGCCGGTGGGGGTGGTCAGCCCGGCGTCGAAGCGCTCACGGCGGGGGACGCCGGTCCAGCTGTAGATGTAGAGCCGCGTGATCCGCCGGTGCGAGCCGGCGAGCTCGAACATGAAGCGCGTCGCCTTGGCGGCCCTCCTCGGGTTGTAGGGGCGCCGCCGGCCGAACTTGACGATGCCGCCGGTCTCCGTCAGCCAGATCTCCCCCTTGACGAGCTTGAGCATCCGCCGCGTGCCGGAGCTCGTGTAGTCGTTCGTGTCCTTGTAGTTGTGCAGCCCCCAGTACTTCGGGGTGCCCTTCACGTAGCGCAGGAACTCGCGCACGTACTTCGCCATGCCGGACTGGTCGAGGACGTCGGCGGCGACCACCTTGCAGCGCTCACAGCGCCGGCGGACGAGGTTGTAGTACTCGGCCGCCCGCTTCGGGTGCTTCGCCGTCGGCTGGGAGAGGTGGTTGACCTCGTTCCACGGCGAGTACACCTTCACGTCCGGATAGCGGTCCCGGAAGGCCTCGAAGGCCTTCGCGAAGCGCGCGACGGACGGCAGCCGGCAGCGCGAGATCCGCCGGACCCCCCGGTCGGGCACGTAGCACCCGCGGGAGTGACCGAAGGTGATCAGCGGCTCGATGTCGGCGGCGCGGGCGGACTGCATCCACGCGTCCACGTCGGCCACCTCGAACGTCTCGCTGAGCACCGCGTCGTAGGAGACGATCAGCCGCGACACCTTGACGTCGAGCGACCGGAAGAACGGGTTGGTGAACATGGACGCCTTCTGATCGGCGACGCCGACGACGTCGGCGGCCCGGGCGGCGGGCGCGAAGGCCAGGAGCGCCAGGAGGGCGAGGAGGGGAGCGAGTGCGCGACGCATGAGCGACGGAGGGTAGGCCCCGGACATGAGCGCGGGGGCGTGGGATCGCCACACCCCGTTGACAACTCTGGTTGGGTATGGGCACCCGGCGCCGGGCCGGGCGACCCAGGACCCAGGAGCCGACTTGCGCCACGCCCACTGGCTCGCCGCGCTGACCGCGGCGTGCTGCCTCGCCGCCTTCGCGCCGATCGCCGGCGCCGCCACCATCGCCGTCGACGACGACGGCGTCGAGTGTCCCGCCGCGCCCGTCACCTCCCTCCAGCGCGCCGTCGACCTGGCAGCGCCCGGCGACACCGTCGCGCTCTGCCCCGGTGACTACGCGGAGGGGACCGGCGTCGAGGGCTCCAACGGCGTGACGATCCGCAAGGCGCTCACGATCCGCGGCGCGGGCGCCGACCTGGTCCGGATCCGGCCCCAGGCGCTCCAGCCCTCGGGCTCCTCGATCGCCAAGGGGACCCCCGACCTGGCCACGGGCACCGGCGCGATCCTCGTCTCCCGCGCGCCGCTGCAGCTCTCGGGCGTCACGATCGACGGGGCCGGGGTGGTGGCCGAGGCGGGGGTCGTGCTCATCGACGCGCCCGGCTCGAGCCTGCGGCGCGTCCGGGTGACGAACCTGGTGACCAGCGAGGCCGCCTCGGCGAGCACGCTCCCCGGCGGCTATCGCTCGGGCAATCCCGGCGTGGGCGTCGCGGTGCTCGGCGCGACCGCCCCGGGGACGACCGCCGTGTCGCTCTCGCGGATCGATCGCTACAACACCGCGGGGCTGCGGGTGGAGGGGGCGGGCAACCGGCTGACGGTCTCGGCGTCGCAGGTCATCGGTCGCTCGCTCTGCCAGAACGTCTCGGCCACCGGCGCCTGCGACCCGCTCGTCCCCCTCACCGACGGTCCGCTCTTCGGGCAGGACGGCGTCCGCGCGGCCGACGGCGCCGCGGTCGAGGTCTCGGGCTCGATCACCTCCCAGAACCAGGTCGCCGGCACCGGCGCGCCCGTCCCCGGCACCGCGACGAACAACGCCAACCTGCCGCTGGGCGCCGGCGTGCGGGTGGTCGGAGCGGCGGCGTCGACCGTGACGCGCTCCAACGTGGTCGACAACGCCTACGGGGTCTTCAACGCGGGCTCGCCGCAGGTGAGCGCCACCGAGAACTGGTGGGGCCTGCGCTACCCGACCGGCCCCACCGGGCCGGGCGGCACCCCGGCGCCGGTCAACACCGGCCCGGCGATCTCGCCGGCGACGAACCCGCCGATCCCGGAGAACCCCGTCAACGGCAGCCCCGTCCCCGACGGCGCGGGCGTCACCTCCGACCTGGTCGACTTCTTCCCCTTCCGCAACGGGCCGCAGAGCGATCCGCTCAGCGGCGAGTGGCCGATCGTCGACGCCCCCGGCGTCCAGGCCGACGCCCCGCCGACCCTGGCGCTGACGGCGGGAACGGCGAGCGTCGCCGTCGGGGCGCCCGTGAGCCTGCGGGCGGAGGCCGGCGACGACTTCGGCGTCGCCGGGGTCTCGTTCTTCGACGGCGCCGCGCGCATCGGCTTCGACAGCGATCCGCCCTACACGGCGAGCTACACGCCCCCGACCGGCACACCGTGCGGCCCGCGGGAGCTCACCGCGGTCGCCGCGGACTCGAGTGGCCAGACCGCCGCGGCGACGACCACCGTGCAGGTC
>CALMNS010000672.1 GCA_937871635.1 uncultured Solirubrobacter sp. | reverse complement strand
CACGCCGGCCTCGCCGGCCGCGCCCGCGTCGACGACGTCCGTCGCCCCCAGCCGGGCGGCGAGGTCGAGCTTGGCCGGGCTGACGTCGCAGGCGACGATCCGCGAGGCGCCGGCCAGCCGTGCGCCCTGGACGCAGGACAGGCCGACCCCGCCGCAGCCGATCACCGCCACGGTGGCCCCTTCGGGGACGGCGGCGGTGTTCTGCACGGCCCCGACGCCCGTCGCCACCGCGCAGCCCACGACGGCCACCACGTCGAGCGGCGCGTCGCGGCGGATGCGCACGGCGCCCGACTCGGGGACGACGACGCGCTCGGCGAAGGAGGAGACCCCCAGGTAGTGGTGCAGCGTCCGGCCGTCGCGGCTCCAACGGCTCGTGCCGTCGAAGAGCACGCCGCCCGGGGCGACCACGCCGGCGACGAGCTCGCACTGCCACGGTCGCGCGGCCCGGCACTGCCGGCAGCGCCCGCACTGGGGGACCCACGAGAGCACCACGTGGTCGCCGGCCTCCAGCGCGGTGACCCCCGGTCCCACGTCGGTGACCACCCCCGCGCCCTCGTGGCCGAGCACCACCGGGGTGGGGACCTCCCACTCGCCACGGATCACGTGGAGGTCCGAGCCGCAGACCCCGGCCGCGACGATCTCGACTTCGACCTCGCCCTCGCGCGGAGCGGCCAGCCCCACCTCGGTGACCTCCACGTCCTCCCCGGCGCCGCCGAACACGGCGGCCAGGACGTGGCGCCGCGCGCCCCCGTCTGATCCCATTCGCCCTCCCCCGATCGCCGCGGTCGGGCGATTTCCCGAGCGTTTTACTGCGTATAACCTCGAGCGTCAAGCACCATGCGTCCTGCGTCCTCCTCCGACTCCCCTGCCCCGGGCGGGATGACGATCGCCGGCCCGCGGCTGCGCGCGGCGCGCCAGGCCCGCGGGCTCTCGCTCGCCGACGTCGCCCTGGCCACCGGGTTGAGCAAGGGGTTCCTCAGCCTGGTCGAGCGGAGCCGGGCGTCCGCGTCGGTCCCGGTCCTCCTGCGCATCTGCGAGGCGCTCGGGATCAGCGTCGGATCGCTCTTCGACCACCCGCAGCACGAGCTGGTGCGCAGCGGCGCGGGCACGCCCTTCGAGATGGGCGGCGTCGGGCTCTCGGAGACCTTGCTCACGCCGGCCACGGAGCGGCGCGTCCAGGTCATGCGCACGCTCCTCGAGCCGGGCGGCGGGTCCGACGGCACCTACACGCTGGCCACCGAGACCGTCTTCGCCTTCGTCCTCCGCGGCCGCCTGGCCCTCACGGTGGCGGGGCGCGCGGAGACGCTCGCGGCAGGCGACTCGCTCACCTACTCCGCCCGCTCGCCCCACGCCTGGCACAACCCGGGCCCCGCGGTCGCCGAGGTCCTCTGGACGCTCGCCCCGCCGCTCAGGGCCGACCCGGGGCCGGTGGCGTCCGACCGGTGAACGCCGTGGGGGCACCGGCCCGGGGGTGGGGGCGCGGACACCCCCACCCGTGGCCGGGTCAGCGGACGCGGTAGCCGCGGTCGAAGTCCCACCGCAGCGGGCTCTCGAACTCCGGCAGCGGCGCGTCGCCGCGGGTGATCCGCACGCCCTTGCGGGTCGAGGGCGGGCAGATCGCGACGTAGCGGGCGAGTCCGCCCAGGCCGCCCTTGAACTTCGGGAAGCCGAACGAGACGAGGCAGCCCGTGGCGGGGACGCCCTGGAGGTTGTTGATGCCCTCGCCCTGCGCGAAGCCGTTGTGCATGAGCCAGTACTCGCCCTCGAGCGTGGGGGTGGTGTCCGTGTCGAGCGGCTCGTGGCCGTGGAACAGGATGTCACGCCGGCGGTGCAGGAACTTCAGCGCGTCGAGCGAGACGCTCGGGAAGTTCCGGTCCGCGGCGAGCGCCCTCGCGTCCTCCGGGTCGGTCGTCCAGCGCTTGGACCAGTCCGAGCGGACCATCACCACCGAGCCCGCCGGGATCCGTCCGTGCCGCCGCTCGAAGGCCCGGATGTCGGCGACCTTGAGGAAGTACTTGGGGTCCTTCCTGACCTGCGGGACGATCGAGATGACCACGAGCGGGCGGACGGCGTAGCTCGCCGGCAGCTCGTCGATGGCGGCCTGCTCGGGCGCCCAGTGCGCCGGCGGGTCGAGCTGGGTGCCGAACTGGTCGGTGGAGAGCGTGTACGCGGTCGCCTCGAAGCCGCTCTTGGCGTAGGTGTACGGCTGCCCGGTGGCCGGGTCCACGGTGGGCTTGAAGAGGGACGGTCCGAAGCCCTTCCACACGGGCTGGTTCGGCGTGAGCGTGTGCGTGAGGTCGATGTAGCGGGCCTTGCTGAGCGTCTGGTCGTACACCTTCCACAGGTCGTCGCCGGCCTTCTGGGCGATCGCGGGGGCGGGGGCGGCGACGGTCACCGCCAGGGCCGCGAGGGCGGCGCTCTTCCATCTGCGCATGGGGTTCCTCCCTTGATGGTGGGCCGGCAGGCCGCTAGCCCGGGCCCGCAGTCTCGCTGATCAGCCGCCGGTGCTGGAAGGCCGCGATGCCGTCGCGGCCGCCTTCGTAGCCGACGCCGCTCGCCCGCATGCCGCCGAGCGGGGCGTCGGGCAGCGACGGCGCCATCTGGTTGATGCCCAGGTTGGTGGCGTCGAGCTCGGCGGTCACCCGCTGGCGGGTGCGCAGGGAGTCCGTGAACACGTAGGCCGAGAAGGCGTACTCGGTCCCGTTGGCCAGCGCGATCGCCTCGTCGAGGCCGGCGAAGCGGTTGACCACGGCGATCGGGCCGAACGGCTCCTCGCGCATGATCTCGGCGTCCGCGGGCACGTCGGCCAGGACGGTCGGAGCGAAGAAGGACCCGGCCCGCTCGACCCGCCCGCCGCCGCAGCACAGCCGCGCCCCGCGGGTGAGCGCGTCGTGGGTGAGCCGCTCGAGCGCCGCCACGCGACCCGGGTCGATGACCGGCCCGACGTCGATCCCGTCCTCGGTGGGGGCGCCCGTGCGCAGCGCGCCGACCGCCTCGGTGAAGCGGGCGGTGAACGCCTCGAACCGGCGCTCGTGGACGTAGTACCGGCTCGGCGCCACGCAGGACTGGCCGGCGGAGCCGAACTTGGCCGGAAGCGTCGCCGCGACCGCGAGCTCGACGTCGGCGCCCTCGTCGACGATGACCGGCGCGTGGCCGCCGAGCTCGAGCACCGTGCGCTTCAGGTCGCGGGCGGCGTGGACGGCCACGATCCGCCCGACCGCCGTCGAGCCCGTGAAGGTAACGGCGCGGACCTCGGGCGCCGCGATCAGCGGCTCGGCGACGGCGGCGGGATCACCGAACACCAGGTTCACCACCCCGGGCGGAGCGCCCGCGTCGGCGAGCGCGCTGACGACCTCGGCCGCCGTGCCGGGCGTCGCCTCGGACGCCTTGAGGACGGCGGTGCAGCCCGAGGCGAGGATCGCCCCGAGCTTCCGGGTGGCGAGGACGGCGGGGAAGTTCCAGGCCGTGAAGGCGGCGACGACGCCGACGGGAGCCGGCACCGAGAGCCGCTGGGCGCCGGGCGCGCGGCCCGCGATCACGCGGCCCTCGATCCGGCCCGCCTCCTCGCCGTTGTAGGCGAGGGTCTCGGCGGCGCGGCCGAGCTCTGCGAGCGCCTCGGCGGTCGTCTTGCCGCCCTCGAGGCTCAGGGTGCGCGCGATCTCGTGG
>CALMNS010000671.1 GCA_937871635.1 uncultured Solirubrobacter sp. | reverse complement strand
CCCCCGAGCCGGAGCCGGCGAAGGCCGACGTCCCGCCCGCCCCGGCCCCCGTGGCGTCCGCCGCGGCGGCCCAGAGCGCCAAGGGCGAGGTCACCCAGCAGGAGCTCACGAAGCTCCAGCAGGTCGTGGCCCGGCGCATGGCGGAGTCCAAGGCCACCGCCCCGGAGTTCGTCCTCAACGCGGAGATCGACATGACCGCCGCCCGTGAGCTCCGGGTCCAGCTCAAGGAGATGGCGTCCACCTCCGACCGGGCCGCGCCGTCGTTCAACGACATGGTGGTCAAGGCCTGCGCCCTCGCGCTGCGCGACTTCCCGCGGGCGAACGGCGCCTACCGCGACGGGCGCTTCGAGCTCTACTCGCGGATCAACGTCGGGATCGCGGTGGCCGGACAGGACGCCCTCGTCGTCCCGACCGTCTACGACGCCGACCGCAAGACGCTCGGGGAGATCGCGCGCGACTCGCGGGCGCTCGCCGAACGGGTCCGGGCCAACGCGATCACGCCCCCCGAGCTCTCCGGCGGCACGTTCACCGTCTCGAACCTCGGGATGTACGGCATCCGCTCCTTCACCGCGGTGATCAACCCGCCGCAGGCGGCGATCCTGGCCGTCGGCGAGCTGGCCGACCGCGTGGTGGCGCTCGACGGGGAGGTCGTCGTGCGCCCGATGATGGACGTCACCCTCGCCTGCGACCACCGCATCCTCTACGGGGCGGACGCGGCCCAGTTCCTCGGGCGCATCCGCGAGCTGCTCGAGCAGCCGCTGACGATGGCGCTCTGAGCGACGGCGCCCGGGACGCCGCCCGGCTCAGCGGAAGCCGCCGTGCAGCTGGTAGGCGGCGTTGGGCGCGAGGTCGGAGTCGCGGGTCGCGCCCGCCGGGCGCTGGGCGGTCGAGACGAACAGGCAGAACCACTTGCGCGGGTCCGTGCCGGGGACGCAGGCGCGGTACTCGTCCTGCTTGAGGCGCATCAGGTTCATCCCCGCGAGCCGCGCCCGGTACTCGGCGGGCGCCTCGGCGACCACGTAGTCGTGGGTGCGAGCCACCGCGGCGGCCGCGTCGTCGCGCTCGGCGGCCACCGCCGGGCGGTGCAC
>CALMNS010000670.1 GCA_937871635.1 uncultured Solirubrobacter sp. | reverse complement strand
GAACGGGGGTCGGCTCGTCGCCGAACAGCCGCGCCGGCTCTTCGCACGCGGCACCCCGGGGCCGGCGCCGCCGCGCGGCGACGGACGGCGTGAGCGTCGCCGGGGGCATCAGGCCACCTGCCGGAAGACGCCGACGACCCGGCCGAGCACGCGCACCTCGCGCGAGCGGATCGGCTCCATGGTCTCGTTCTCGGGTTGCAGCCGGACGTGGTCGCTCTCCTTGAAGAAGCGCTTGACGGTCGCCTCCTCGCCGACCAGCGCGACCACGATTTCCCCGTCCACGGCGGTGTCCTGCGGGCGGACGACGACGTAGTCGTCGGGCAGGATCCCGGCGTTCTTCATCGACTCGCCGCGGACGCGCAGGACGTACTCGCCCTCGTCCCCGCCGGCGAGATCCGGGACCGGCACGTACTCCTCGATGTTCTCCTCCGCGAGGATCGGCACGCCGGCGGCGACGTGACCGATCAGCGGCAGGCCCTGCTGACCGACCACCGCCGACTTGACCACGTCCGCGGCCTTGTCGAGCATCTCGATGGCCCGCGGCTTCGACGGGTCCCGCCGGAGCAGGCCGACCTTCTCGAGATTGGCCAGGTGCGCATGCACCGTGGAGGAGGACGCGAGCCCGACGGCCTTGCCGATGTCGCGGACCGTCGGCGGATAGCCGTACTTCGCGGAGTACTTCTTGATGAAGTCGAAGATCTCCTGCTGGCGCTTGGTGAGATCCTTGCCGATGTCCATGCGTGGAGACGCTCCTTGCGGTTCCGAGTGGCCGGCTACTGCGAACATGTGTTCGGGACAGTATCGCCTCCGTCCGACGGACTCAAACGCGGAAGGTGCGGACGGGCCGCGGGCTATACTCGCGCCCCCACTGCGCCGGTGGCGGAATTGGTAGACGCGCAAGGTTGAGGGCCTTGTGGGCTAATAGCCCGTGGAGGTTCGAGTCCTCTTCGGCGCATGGCGAGAAGGCCCCGCTTTGCGGGGTCTTCTCCGTTTGCTGGGGCAGCCGCACGATGCGCGGAGGTGGTCGTGGCAACATCGCCGGCAACCTTCCGTTCTCGCCCATGCTCCATCAGCCGTCGGGAGCGTTTCGCGAGCAATCGAGTCGGATTGCTCCGAAGGCAACACCGACTGCACCACAGGATCCCCTAGAGCGGGCTGGTGGCCCTTCTTGAAGCGTTCGAACCGGAAACAGCATTAGGCGGCGATGGCGTGACGGCAGTTTCTACCCCGGACAACGGCGCTTGCTACCGCGTCGCCGGGTTCGTGGCCCACATCGCCGCTCGCCGTAATCCGCTCAGTGCGCATGCGCCATAAGGCGCACGTGCCACAAGGCGCCCGAGAACAACGGCGTCATCGAGCGCTTCCACTGGAACGCGAAGTCCGAACACCTCTACCGCCACGAGATTGACGACGGCCAGCACCCCGCCAAGCACATCGACCGCTACCTCGCCGTCTACAACAGGTCCGCCCGCACGAAGCGCTCGACTTCGCCCGCCGCCTGACCGCTACCTATGCCCGCCGCGTCCGTGGTTGCCTGAGCGACTAGCCGGCTCCTATAGCTGGAGCCGGGTGGGATCCCAGAACTCGCGCATCCACTGCAGCAGTCCGTCCGGGGCGAGCCCGAAGCGGACGATGTAGTCCTGCTCGTACCGGGCTCCGGTGCCGACGATGGTGGCCGAGCCGTGGAACTCGACGAGGTGCTCGTCGGCGTCCTCGACCTTCCACGCGCGCAGGTCGGTGAACGACCAGTCCGAGAAGGTCCCCAGCCCGTCGAAGTAGCCCACGATCGCGTCGACCCCCTCGAGCCGCGGGCTGCCGCCGATCGCGGCGGCGTAGGGGAACTCGAGCACGCCGTCCGGACGCCACGACGCGCGAACGCTTGCGGGCTCCGGGCCGGTGATCGCGGCGAGGTGGTCCAGGTAGATCTGCGGAGCGGTAGTCATGTGGGCTCCGGGGGGAAGGGGTCGTCGGTGACGACGGCGGTCGCGAGGTCCCGCGGGCGACGGCCGGTGATTCGCTCCACGGTGTCCGTCACGCGGTCCTCGGCGCCCGCCGCGATCGCGGTCTCCATCGCCGCCAGCATCTCAGCCAGCTCGCGAGGAAGGCCGGCCGCCACCATGTACTTGATCGCCTCGTCGGCGCTGGAGGCACGGTGGCGCACGGGTCGGCCAGTCGCGCGAGTCAACACCTTCGCCGCGTCGTCGTAGCTCAGTGCGTCGGGCCCCGTAAGGACGAGGTCGGTCTTCGGCGCCGGCTGATCGAGGAGTGCGTGAGCCGCGACGACGGCGATGTCGGCCGCGTCGACGAAGGCGACACGGCCCTGGCCGGTCGCGGTTACAAACTCGCGATCCGCGAGCACGGCCGCGCCGACGTGGTGCTCAGGGTTCCACAGGTTCTGCATGAACCAGCTCGGGCGCAGGACCGCCCAATCCATCCCGAGCTCGGGCAGCGCGGCGTGGATCTGCCCGGCCGCCGGTCCCCCGGCCTCCAGGGCGGCGGCACTCAACAGCACGACGCGCTCGACGCCGAGCTCGAGCGCTCGCTGCAGCAGCGGCAGGACGACCGCCTCGGGCGTGGCCGCGCCCGGAGGCGGGACGAGGTAGACGGCGCGTGAACCCGACAGGGCCGGAGCGTGCGTCGCTTCATCGTCCCACTCAAAACGCAGCGGAGTCACGCCGGTCGCTGCGTGACCCGGGTTCCGGGAGGCGGCGCAGACCGGGACGCCTCGTTCGCGAACGGCCGCCACCACCCGCCGCCCAGTGGTCCCAGTGGCACCAATCACCAGCACGGGTCGGTCGTCGAAGCTCACGATCAACACGCTAGCAGCGTCGGAACGGTACCGTCTCGATCTACCCGTCTATGCTCCGCCGCGTGACATCGACCGACCAACCACGGAAGCCCTCCGGCGCGGCTCTGCCTCAGGCGCATGTGACGGACGCGATCCGGCGGGCGACGCTCGACGAGCTGGCCGAGCACGGCTACGGCCGAACCTCCGTCGAGGCCGTGGCACGACGCGCCGGCGTGGGCAAGGCCGCGGTCTACCGCCGCTTCCCCTCCAAGCTCTCGCTCGTCGTCGGCGTCGTGTCGGAGACGGCGGTCCGACCGGAGGACATCCCCGACACCGGCAGCCTGGTCGCCGACGTCCGCGCCTTCCTCGACGCCGCGCACGAGCTCCTCCTCCACCCGCTCGGGTCGCGGATCATCCCGGACCTCGTCAGCGAGGCGATCCGCATCCCGGAGCTGGGAGCCGTGTTGGAGCAAGCCGTCGGAGTGCCGCGCCGGCGCCTCTGCCGCCAGATACTGCACCGAGCCGTCGAGCGGGGCGAGCTACCGGACAATCTGGACCACGAGCTGGCCCTCGA
Organism: uncultured Solirubrobacter sp.; assembly: GCA_937871635.1. Lineage (GTDB taxonomy): Bacteria > Actinomycetota > Thermoleophilia > Solirubrobacterales > Solirubrobacteraceae > JACCYI01. The sequence goes on along the minus strand of CALMNS010000670.1, from coordinate 1,551 downwards.
CCTGATCCCGGCCGGGCTCTACTGGCGGATCAGCGTACGCCGAGCCCGGATCACGGACGCGGAACGCGGACGTCTCGCGGGCGCCGTCGTCGCCGGTCTTCGAGCGCTCTGAATCTGCGCGGGACAAGGACTCTTGGGGAAGCGCCACGGGATCGGACTAGGCGTGTGACTCAGGTCCGCCGGTTTGCGGCGAGGATATGACCCATGAGGTCGCTAGAGGCGATGCGGTCCGCACCTCACGCGCCGCCGGATCGAGCGCCGCGAGCAGAGTCGTCACTGGGCCGCCCACCCGCCGTCGACGAGAACACTGGCACCTGTGGCGAAACTCGCGTCGTCTGAGGCGAGGAGCACCGCCAACGGCGCGATGTCAGCCGGCTGGCCGTTGCGCCCTAACGGCGTCGCGTCGAGCATCGACCGCTTGTAGTCCGGGTCGGCCATGAGATGGGCGTTCATCGACGTCTCGACGTTGCCGGGGGCGATCGCGTTGACCCGGACGCCATTGGGTCCCTCCTCGACGGCAAGGGCCTTGGTGAGCAGTTCGATGGCGCCCTTCGTCGCGCAGTACGCGCTCGCCGTCGGGAACCCGACCTTCCCCGCAATCGACGACAGGAACAGGATCGCCCCGCGCCGACGGCGCAGCTCCGGCAGCGCGGCCGCGACGAGCGCAAACGGCGCCCGAACGTTGGTCTGCCACTGCCGGTCGAGCAGCTCCAGGCTCTCGTCGGGTGTGCCGAGCAGGAACGTGCCCGCGCAGTTGACGAGCACGTCGATGCCGCCGAAGGCGCCGACCGCGGCGTCGACGATCTCGCGGGCGGCCCCGTCGGCGGTCACGTCGGCGACGACCTCGTGAGCCTCGCCGCCGGCGTCCCGGATCCGCTGTGCGGTTGCGGCGAGGCGGTCGGCGTCGCGTCCGACGATGACGAGTTGCGCGCCGGCGGCGCCCATCGCCTCGGCGATCGCCGTGCCGATACCGGAGCTCGCGCCGGTGACGATCGCCACCTTGCCCGCGAGTGAGATCGTGAGGGCCATGCCTGTCCTCTCGTGGTTCATCGATCGTTCGCCCGCAAGCGTGCCGTCGCGTCGTAGTCGACGCTGTCGTCGGCGCGCAGGACAGCCCGGTAGACCTCGCGGGCGCGTGCGCGCGTGACCCACCCCTCGATCACGTCAGCGCGGACGCGCTGGGGGTCGCGCTCGGCGGGCGGCCCGTAGCCGCCGCCGGCGGCGGTGTACGAGAGCACCGTCTCGCCGTCGCGGAGGACCACCTCCCCGAACCCAGGAAGTTCCTCGAGCGTCCCGTCGGGCGTGCGCCGCAGCTGCCGCGAGGTGCTGCCCGGCAGGCCGCCGCGGGCGCCGGACGCCGCGTTGGCGTGGCCGTCGCTGGCGTAGAGGAGCCGCAGTTCGGTGCCCAGCGGCCCGTATTCGGCGTGCACTGACGGCGCGCCGCGCTGGCGGCCGGCGCCCTCGGTGTCGGGCACTAGGCGCTGGGCGTCGATCAGTATCGGGAAGCTGAGCTCGTCGACCTCGACGCTGTCGGTGAACAGCATTCCGCCG
>CALMNS010000669.1 GCA_937871635.1 uncultured Solirubrobacter sp. | reverse complement strand
GGCCACGACGTCGACCGCCGGGTAGCGGACCGCGTAGCGCCGCCGCGACCGCTGCGCCGCCGCGTAGGCCAGCACGGCGAGCGGCAGCAGCGCGAGCAGCAGCAGGAAGAGCGGCGCCTGGAACGTCACCGCGCCCACGGTAGGCCCGCGCCGTTGAGCGCGGGCTAAAGGCGGTGGACGCCGGTCAGCGCGCGGCGGCCTCGGCGACCCGCGCGGTGAGGTTCTGCCCGGTCTGGGGCTCGAAGAGCTGGATCTTCGAGGTGTCGAGCACCAGCTCGGCCTCGCCGCCCTGGCGCACGTTGGCCTCCGGCGCGAGGCGGGCGACGACCTGCGAGGCGTCCTCCGACCCGGGCAGGTCCGCCATGCCGGCGTCCTCGGCGAGCTCGGCGAGCTGATCGGAGCTCGTCTGGCCCTCCACGCGGAAGTAGACGTAGAGCTCGGAGCCCATCGACTCGAGGACGTCGATCTTCGTCCGGAAGCGCAGCCCGGCGGGGGTCTCGTGATCGAGCACATCCGCCGACTCGAAGTGCTCGGGGCGGACGCCGGCGATGACCTCGCGGCCGCCGCCGTGGCCCGCCGACTCGATCCGGCGGCGCAGCTCGTCGGGCAGCTCCACCTCGCCGAACGGGAGCGAGACCCGCGACCCCTCGATCCGGGCCGGCACGAAGTTCATCGCCGGCGAGCCGATGAAGCCCGCCACGAAGAGGTTCTTCGGGTTGTCGTAGAGCTCCTTCGGGGTGTCGACCTGCTGCAGCACCCCGCCGCGCATGACCGCCACCCGGTCGCCGAGCGTCATGGCCTCGGTCTGGTCGTGGGTGACGTAGACCATCGTGGTCCCCAGCCGCTCCTGGATGCGCGAGACCTCCGTGCGCATCTGGACGCGCAGCTTGGCGTCGAGGTTCGACAGCGGCTCGTCCATGAGGAACACGCTGGGGTCGCGCACGATGGCGCGGCCCATGGCCACGCGCTGGCGCTGGCCGCCGGAGAGGTTCGCGGGCTTGCGGTCGAGGTGCTGGTCGAGGTCGAGGATCTTCGACGCCTCCTCGACCTTGCGGTCGATCTCCGCCTTGTCGACCTTGGCGAGCTTGAGCGCGAAGCCCATGTTCTCGCGCACCGTCATGTGCGGGTACAGCGCGTAGTTCTGGAAGACCATGGCGATGTCGCGGTCCTTCGGCGCCTTGTCGTTGACGACGTCGCCGCCGATGATCAGCTCGCCCTCGGAGATGTCCTCCAGGCCGGCGATCATGCGCAGGGCCGTCGACTTCCCGCAGCCCGACGGGCCCACGAGGATCATGAACTCGCCGTCGCGGATGTCGAGGTCCATGTCCTTGACGGCCTCGAAGCCGTCCGGGTAGCGCTTGGTGACGTGCTGCAGAGCGATCTCGGCCATGTCGTTTCTGATCCTCCTGTTAGCCCTTGACCGCACCTGAGGTGAGGCCGGCGACGATGCGGCGCTGGAAGATCAGCACCATGATGATGATCGGGATGGTCACCACGACCGAGGCCGCGGCGATGGCGCCGACCGGCGTCTCGAACTGCGAGCCCCCCGAGAAGAACGAGAGGCCGGCCGGGACCGTCCTCGCGTTGTCGGTCGAGGTGAGGGTGATGGCGAAGATGAAGTCGTTCCAGGCGAAGATGAAGACGAGGATCGCCGCCGTGAAGGTGCCGGGGGCGGCGAGCGGGACGATGACCTGGCGGAAGGCCTGGAAGGGCGTCGCGCCGTCGATCTGGGCGGCCTGCTCGAGCTCCCACGGGATCTCCCGGAAGAACGCCGAGAGCGTGTAGATGGCCAGCGGCAGCGTGAAGGTCATGTACGGGATGACCAAGCCCTGCCAGGTGTCGAACAGGCCGATGTTGCGCCACATGTCGAACAGCGGGCCGACCACGGAGATCGGGGGGAACATGGCGATGGCCAGCGCCACCGCGAGGATGATGCGCTTGCCGGGGAAGTCGAGCCGCGCCAGCGCGTAGGCGCACATCGCCCCGAGGGTGATGGAGATCAGGGTCGCGATGAGCGCGATCCCGATCGAGGTGACGAGGTACTTCGGGAACGGGATGTCGCCCGAGAAGATCTGCGAGTAGTTGTCGAAGGTGATGCCGCCCAGGGGCAGGAAGGCGTTGTCGGTCAGGTCCGGCGTCTGCTTGAGCGAGAGCGACAGGAGCCACAGCACCGGGATGAGGGCGAACGCCAGGACGAAGAAGAGCCCGACCGTCCAGACGAGCCGCTCGCGACCCGCGCTCATCGGTCATCCCCCGCGCCGGGCGCGGCCGTCCCGAAGCCCTTGACGAACAGCGCGGCGATGATCAGCACGCAGAGGAAGATGAGCACCGAGACCGCGGAGCCGAGCCCGAGGTTCAGCCGGGTGATCAGCTGGTCGTAGCCCAGGATGGAGACCGTCCGGAAGTCGCCGTTGGTGAGCACGAAGGCCGAGTCGAAGAGCCGGAAGGCGTCGAGCGTGCGGAACAGCAGGGCGACCAGGATGGCCGGCTTCATCAGCGGCAGGGTGATCCGGAAGAACCGCTGGATCGCGGTCGCCCCGTCGACCTTGGCCGCCTCGTGGAGCTCGTCGGGCACGATGGCCAGCCCGGCGAGGAGCAGCAGCGCCATGAACGGCGTGGTCTTCCAGACCTCCGTGGCGATGATTGCGATGTACTGGCCCGCGGTGTCGGCCAGCAGGGCCGATTGCGAGATCCCGAAGGGCAGGAAGCCGTTCTCCGGCGTGAACATGTACTGCCAGGAGAGGGCGGCGACCACGGTGATGATCCCGTAGGGGATGAGGATGGCCGCGCGGACGGGCCCGCGGGCGAAGATGATCCGGTGCATGACGAGCGCCAGCGCCATGCCGAGCACGAGCTCGATGGCGACGGAGACCACGGTGATCAGGGTGGTGGCGCCGAGCACGGACCACCAGGTGCTCGAGGTGAGCACGGTGATGTAGTTCGTGAGCCCGACGAACTCCGAGGCGTCCGGGAAGCGGAGGTCGGACCGGCGCAGCGAGAGCCAGAGGGCGTAGAGCACCGGGTAGGCCGTGACCAGCAGCATGGCGATCACCGCCGGCGCGCACAGCATATAGGCCAGCTTGCGCTCGCCCTTCTGCTTGTCGGTGAGGTGGCGCTTGCCCTTGGCGGTGGCCGGCGCCGCGGTGGGCGGTGCGGCCTTCGCGGCGACCGAGCTCACGCGAGGACCGTCCTTCCGGGTTGACCGACCCGCGCGGAGAACCCGCAGGGCATCAAAGCAATCCCTTCCCGTCCAGGGCGTCCTGGAGCGTCTCGCGCAGCGTGGAGGCGTCGCTCTGGCTGACGGAGCTCGGCGGGTGCAGGGTCTCCTGGATCCCGAGCGACAGGTCGGAGTAGGCGGGCGTCGCCGGCCGCGGCCCCGCGGCCTTGATCGACTCGAGCATCAGGTCCGCGAAGCCGGGATAGGCCTTGCGCACGACCTCGTCGTCGAAGAGCGACTCCTGCGTGGGCGGCAGACCGCCGAGCTCGGTGGCCAGCAGCTGGTTGCGCGGCTCGCGGATGCACATGGCCGCCTCGAAGGACTCCTCCCGGTTCTTGGAGTACGCCCCGACGGCGAGGTTCAGCCCGCCGAGCGGCGGCGCGCTCGGCTCGGAGGCGCTGACGCTCGGGAAGCGGGCGGCGCCGATGTTCTTGAAGACGTCGGGGGCGTTCTCCTCGGCGCTCGGGTAGATGAACGGGTAGTTGACCATGAAGCTCGGACCGCCCGTCTCGAAGGCGATCCGGCCCTCGTCCTCCGCCTGGGTGGGCTGGGACGGGTCGGCGAACGGCCGCTTCGAGGCGGTCTGCATGACCTGGAGCGCGGCGCGGGTCGGCCCGTCGGGGAGGTCGACCTTCGTCGGGCTGGAGAGGATCCGCCCGCCCGCCGACTGGATGAGCGCGTTGAACCAGACGACGTAGCCCTCCGCCTGCGCGCCCTGGATCTCGATGACGCCGTTGGCGCCACCGAGCTCGCGGGCCTGCTGGAACATCTCGTCCCAGGTCTTGGGCGGGCTGTCCACCCGGTCCTTGCGGTACCACAGCAGCTGGGTGTTGCTCGTGAAGGGCGCCGCGTAGAGCTGGTCCTGGTAGGTGCCGGTCTCCACCGTGGAGGCGATCGTGCCCCGCCGGACCTCCTCGGCCTGCGCCTCGGGGAAGGGGACGATCCACTTCGCCTCGGCGAACTCGCCCGTGAAGATCACGTCGAGGGCGGCGATGTCGATCGACGCGTCCTTGGCGGCGAGGCGCCGGGCGAGCTGCTCGCGCTGGTCGTCCGCGTTGGGCGGCAGGTCCTGGATGACGATCCGGTAGCGGCCGCCGGCCTTCTCATTGCAGTCCTTGACCGCGGCCTCGAAGGCGCCGCCGGAGCCGGCCGTGAAGGTGTAGAGGTTGAGCGTCGGGGGCCCGCTGGCCCCGTCGGAGCCGCACGCCGCGATCCCCGCCGTAGCCGCCGCGAGGGCGATCAGCCTGAAGACCCTCCTCATGGGACGCCGGGTCCCCTTCCTCGTGGCGGTTGAAACTCACCCGCGAGTTCCTGGGTGTCCTTTCCCAGGCCAGGGCGCCAGCACGAGCAGCAGCCGGGCGTCCTCGACGGCCCGGACCTCGTGGCGCTCGCCCGGCGCGAAGATCGCCAGGCCGCCGGGGCCCAGCCGCGTGGTCGCCCCGCCCGCGTCGGCGACGTCGACCTCCCCGCCGGCGACGACCAGGTAGGCGCGCTCGTGGACCTCATGCTCCTGGAGCCGGTCGCCGGCCGGGAGGTGGAGCGCGATCGCCCGCCCCTCGCCGTGATCGGACTGCAGCACCTCGGGGAGGTGGGGCTCGACGGGATGGGAGTGGAGGTCGAAGGTCTGCATGGGCGGCGGGGATACCCCGCCGCCCCCGCTCCCGACACGCCCGCCCCTCGCCTGAGCTACTCGCCCGCTTCGGCCACCGTCCGCAACCGGGAGATCGCCTGGCGGATGAGGCGGGAGACGTGCATCTGCGAGACGCCGACCCGGGCGCCGATCTCCGACTGGGTGAGGTCCTCGACGAAGCGCAGGCGCAGCACCTCGCGCTCGCGGTCGGTGAGCACGCGCATGAGCTTCTGCACCGTGGCGGCGTCCTCGGCCAGGCCGAATCCCGGGTCCTCGCCGCCGACCACGTCGGCGTAGGGCTCCCCCGCCTCCTCGTCCTCCGTGCGCGGCTTGTCGAGCGAGACGGCCCGGTAGGCGCCGGCCGCCTCGCGCGCCTCGAGCACCTGCTCGGAGGAGACCCCGAGCCGCTCGGCCATCTCCGCCGGGGTGGGTGCCCGGCCCAGCTCGCGCGAGAGCTCGTCGCTCAGCCGGTCGACGCGGACGGCCAGCTCCTGCAGGTCGCGGGGCACCCGCACGGACCAGCCCTTGTCGCGGAAGTAGCGCTTGAGCTCGCCGAGGATGGTGGGCACCGCGAAGGACGAGAACGCGGTGGCGCGCTCGGGGTCGAAGCGCTCGATCGCTTTGAGCAGCCCGACGCTGGCGACCTGGACGAGGTCGTCGAGCGGCTCTCCCGTGCGCCCGTACCGGCGCGCGAGCTGACGCGCGAGCGGGAGGAAGCGCTGGACGAGCGCGTCGCGGGCGACCGGATCGCCGTGCTGGCGGTAGGCGGTGAGCAGCCGGCGGTCCTCCTCGGCACGCGCGGCGCGGTCCGTCGGCGAGAGGGCTGAGGACGGACCCTCCTGCGAGGAGGCCGGAAGCGGCCGGAAGCCTGGACCCCGGGGCCCGTCGACGTCCGAGCGTTCTGAGAGCGAGCTCAAGGCCAGAGCCAGTCTAACTTGCGTACCCACCCGTCGACGCCCGTTTGCGGGGGACGCCGCCGCCCTCGCGGTCGGGGTTAGATGATTGATTCCGAATTCCCGCATGGCCGGATGACGTGCCTGACACTTCGCTGGATCGGCACCCGGAAGATCGCCGATAACCCCGCTATCGGCTTCACTTCCGGGCACCGCCCAGCTCGATCAGGCCCGCCCCCGACCACGCGGCCCATTCGGAATCAAGCATCTAGCCGGCCTCCGGGCTCGCCGGCCTGAGCGTCCGCTCCTCGGGGTGCGAGCAGAGCGCGGGGCGGCCGGGGCACGTGCCGCACAGCTCGCGGTGCGGCCGGTCGGTGACTCCGAAGCGGTCCTCGAGCACCCCGGCGGCCAGCCCGGTGAGGGCGTCGGCCAGCGCGGGGGCGTCGGCCGCCTCGTAGGTCCGCGAGGCGGTCTCCGCCGGGCGCTCGAGGTAGCAGTGGGCCACCTCCACCCGCGGCGCCCCGTCGCGCAGGGCGGCCAGCGCGTAGACGATCCGCTGCGTCTCGTAGGACCGGGCGACCGCCGCCTCGGGGCGATCCCCGCGGTCCAGGCGGTCGGTCTTGTAGTCGACGACGAGGACGCCGCCGTCCGGCTCGGTGGCCAGCACGTCGATGAAGCCGTTGAGGAGCGGGGCCTCGACGGACGCCTCGAGGGCGAAGGCGAAGGGCGCCTCGCGACGGACCCGGCGCCCCGCGCGGGCGAGCCGGGCGCACAACGGCGAGCGCCCGAAGGCGGCGACGAGCCCGCGGATGTCCTCGACGTCCTCGGGCCCGAGGCCCGGGTCGAGGCCGAGGACCTTGGCGGCGCTCGGAGCGACCGGCCGGCGGAAGTCGAGGTCCTCGAGCAGGGCGTGGACGAGCGTGCCGCGGACCCGGGGATCGAGCCCCTCGCCCCCGTCGCCGGCGCCGGCCCCTCCGCCGCCGGGGACGGGCGGCGGCTCGGGCACGTCGGGCAGCCCGAGGACGCGTCGCAGGTAGAAGCGGTAGGGGT